>JARBUM010000217.1 GCA_029239675.1 Pelosinus sp.
TAAAAACTTCTAAGCCGTATGTCGAGCGTTCGAATCGTCTTAGGTGCACCATATGAAATCAAGGGTTCTAGCATTTTGCTAGAGCTTTTCTGTTTATGACGTTTAAGATTAATTGGGGTGAACCGTATCACTGGTAATAGCGAAAATAGTAGAGCTCCTGCTGAATTCTTGGTGATTTGGCAGGAGTTCTACTATTTTTAGGGAATGTACATAGTAAATTTTAAAAAATAAGTACGACATAGAGAGTTCATAAGCATGATATTCCTATTTAGGATGCCAACTAATATAGTGTTTATAAGGAGGAATTATTTTGAAAATCAGATTAGTAAAAGACGACGACATCACATCAATTGCTAAAATACATATAGATAATTGGAAAAACATTTATCAAGAAATTTTTCCATCTGAATATTTAGCTGGTCTTAATTATAATGATGCAAAAAAGGAATGGATCAAATATCTTGAGCAGGAAGATGCTTTTATTTATATTGCTGCGTCCGACGAGGATAGTGTCTGTGGTTTTGTAGCGTGTAAGTTGGATGAGGAAGTTCCTTACAGTGGTAAGTTATATTCGCTTCATGTAAACCAGCCTAATAGAGGAAAAGGAATTGGTAAACAGCTTATTGTAACTGCAGCAAATCATTTCCAATCAATGCAAATCAGTTCTATGACTTTGTGGGCAGTCGAAACAAATGAACATGCGATTTCTATTTACAAGCATTTAGGAGCCATGGTTCATAAACATGAAATACGTTATTTTGATGAGGTTCCAGTACGTCAGCTTGGCTTAATATGGAATGATATTTCCTGCTTGTGTAAAACAAATGATGCTAGAGGACAGGGGTAAAATTCTTCTGGTAATAGATGGAGGTTACATTTAGGCAGGCGAGGCTTTTTTGTCCCTGTTTTTATTTTTTATTATGATGAAGAATTTATATTTTTAATGAACCGATCGGGATAGGATTAACGAAGTGGAAGTAGAATACTAACGATAGTAATTATAATCTGGTGTAGGCGTGAAAGAGAGGCGATATGTTATGGATAGGAACCAAAGCGATAAAGAGATAAAAGAAATCTATTTGGCGGGAGGTTGTTTTTGGGGAACTGAGAAATATTTGTCTTTAGTCAAAGGAATCGAGTCTACCGAGGTGGGGTATGCCAACGGCCGTACAGAAAATCCGAGTTATGAAGATGTCTGCACAGGGGAAACTGGTCATGCGGAAACGGTCAAGCTCTTCTACGATCCGGCGGTGATAAGTTTGGAATTCATCTTGAAGCTTTTTTATGATGTGATCGATCCAGTGGCGAAGAACCGGCAGGGGAATGATATAGGATCACAGTACCGTACCGGTATTTATTATGTAGATGAGAAGGATCAAGAGCGGATTTTGAATTCTTTGCAGACATTGCAAAAGGAATATGATAAGCCGATTGCCATCGAGGTCGAACCGCTGCGAAACTACTATGCCGCAGAAGAGTGGCATCAGAAATATCTAGATAAGAATCCGCAGGGATATTGCCATATTCCCAGCAGAAAATTTAGTCAGGCTAAGCAGGCGATAGATCCTTCGGTGCTCTATCAAGTAAAATCAAAGTCTGTATTAAAAAACACGCTTACGGAGATGCAGTATGCGGTGACCCAAGAGAATGCCACTGAACCGCCTTTTAAAAATGCGTTTTATGATAATTTTAGGAAAGGTATCTATGTTGATGTAACGACAGGAGAACCGCTTTTTGTTTCGACTGACAAATTTGAATCCGGTTGTGGCTGGCCCAGCTTTTCTAAGCCGATAAGATCGGAGAGTCTTCATGAAGGAACGGATCAGAGTCATGGCATGGAGCGGATAGAAGTGCGCAGCAAGACGGGAAATGCCCATCTTGGCCATGTTTTTACGGACGGGCCAAAGGCTTCCGGTGGGTTAAGGTACTGCATCAACAGTGCAGCGTTAATGTTTATTGGTAAAGAAGAAATGGAAGAAAAAAATTATGGATATTTGCTGCCACTGTTGGATTGATCTATGGATTCATTTGGAGAAATAGTAGTTCTTAAACCTATTTGATTGCCTCGTGACCAGCAGACAATTGCCCCGATTGCTCCTATGATCGCTGCTACAAGATAGGTATCATGTAATGCAAGTGTAAAGCTCGCAGTAGTATCGTTAAGAAGTGAATATCTAACTAACTGATTGCTAAATACAGCGCCACTAACAGCAACCCCCATCACTTGCCCAATATTTCGCATTAAAGCCAATGTACCAGATGCGACTCCAATATTATTTTTGATTACGCTCCCCATAATGGCATTATTGTTTGGTGCAAGAAATAATCCAGTACCAAGACCAACTAAGGCCAGCCCAAAGGCATTCATAACGTAGGTAAAGTTTTCAGTGTGACCGAGAATTATGATGCCACTACAAATTATTACCATCCCAGCAGAAGTAAGTAATCGCGAACCAAAACGGTCGGATAGTGTCCCTGCCACCGGGGAAGCTAGCATCATCGCTATTGGAAAAGTACTCATCAATAAACCCGCTGTTCTTGTTGGTAGGGTTAAAAAGCTCACAAGGTAAAAAGGCATAAGAAAAGTTACGGTATACTGAGTCAAATAATTAATCAAAGCAGCAAGATTGCCTGCTAAAAAGGCTCGATTTTTGAAGAGCCCAAGGTTTAACATTGGGTGATCGCATTTGATTTCGATATAAATGAACATCGTAAATGAAATTAACGCGGCAAAAAATAAGCTTATAACAATAGACGACTGCCAGCCCCATATATGTCCATGACTTACAGCTAGTAAAAACGTACTAAGACAGGTAAAAATAGTAACTGCTCCACCAATATCGAACTTCTGAGGCTTGGTGATTTTTGTTGGGAGTATTTTCCATGACCAAATTGTGCTAATGATGCCTATAGGAATGTTAATAATGAATATAGATTGCCAACCATAGGTTCCAACTAAAATCCCGCCAAGGGATGGACCGGCAGCAAGACCAAGCGAAACAAACATAGCGTTAATGCCAATAGCTTTTCCTCTCTCTGAAGGCTGGAAGGTATCAGTTATAATAGCTTGAACAACAGCCAAGATTGCCCCTGCACCAATTGCCTGCAGTCCCCGTGAGGCGATAAGTACCCATATATTTGGTGATAAACTATTTAATGCTGATGCTACGGTAAAGATGGCAAAACCACCAACAAAGACTGGGCGGTGACCATACATATCACCGAGTCTGCCATAAGTTAAAAGTAGACTGCTAATAAGTAATAGATAGACTATTACGACCCACTCAGTATTGGGAACGGTTGTATGGAAATAGGTTGTAATTTCTGGTAAAGCAATGTTTACAATACTGGCATCAAGTGTGGACATAAAGACACCAAGTGCTGTCGTTGAATGGATGAGCCACTTGCGAACTTCTGAAGTTTTCAATAAGTATAATAGCATGTATTATTCCTCCAATATGGTTAATGTAGCGCGTCATAGCACCGTATAATATATTAAACTCCTAATGGTAATGTTCCATATAGACAAGCGGCTCAGCTATAAAATTAGCAAAGCTTCCATA
>JARBUM010000060.1 GCA_029239675.1 Pelosinus sp.
TATGAAAGTTCTATTCTCTAAGCTGACGGATGAAAAGCAAAAGGAATTACTACTCAATGCTAGGGATGTAGCCATTAATGTCCTAGGTGGCTTACGTAAAATGGCTGTTGAACTTCGTCCGCCAGTACTAGATGATTTAGGCATTGTTGCCGCGATGGCTAAATATATAACTAGTTTTAGTAATCAGCAACATATTACTGTATCTTTCTCCCCCCCAGATGAAAAATTAACGATTAATAATCAAATTTCTTTAACCTTATATCGTATTTTACAAGAAAGTTTAACCAATATCTCTAAACATGCCTGTGCCACAGAGGTGAATATTGCACTTAAACGTGATGCAGGTACTATTACATTACTTATTTATGATAATGGTTTAGGGATTCGTTCAGGGGCTTTAGAAGCAGCTCGACAGAAAAACCGTTTAGGGATTTATGGGATGAAAGAGCGTGTTGAATTATTAGGAGGCACCTTTACCTTTCATTCTCTTAGTGGACAAGGGACAACCATTACAGTAATTATACCGATAACATGTTTGGAGTGAGTGTAAAATGAAATCCAAAATAAAAATTATTTTAGCCGACGATCATTCCGTGCTCAGAGCTGGCTTAAAATTACTACTTAATAACGAGGCTGACTTTGTCGTAATTGGTGAAGCATCTGATGGTGAAAAAGTCCTCCGCCTATTGGAAAAGATGACTGCTGACGTGCTTATTATTGATTTATCAATGCCTAATATGGGTGGCCTTGAATGTATAAAAGAAATCAAAAGCCGAGGCTACCTAATTAAAATTTTAGTACTCACTATGTACGAGGATGAGCACTATGTAAAAGAAGCCATGCGCTCTGGTGCCCTAGGATATGTAGAAAAACAAGCTGTTGATACTGAATTATTTGATGCTGTAAAAACAGTTCATATGGGCCAGCGTTATTTAAATCCTCATAACTCTCAACTACTGTTAAATAGCCTCTTAACAGCCACCCCCAAAGAAGATGCCGATAATCCTTATACGGTATTAAGCTCTCGTGAGCGCGAAGTCTTAAAATATCTGGTCAGAGGCTATTCTATGAGTCAAACAGGTGAGATATTATGCCTTAGCGTGAAAACAGTAGATACCTATAAGACACGAATGATGGAAAAATTAGGATTAACTCAGAAAAGTCAATTAGTTGACTATGCTCTTAAATATGATTTATTACCGGCAAAAAGCGAGTAGGGAAAAACCTTACTCGCTTTTTGCTTTTCTACATTTGCCTACTTTCATTAGGAAATACATCAAATTCAGTTATACAAATACAAATAATTATCCCTACAGATTAATTTACTTATTCTGTAGGGATTTTTCTTACCTAAATTATCTGAATTATTCCTACTACATAATCAGATGTTTTACTGATACCAGAGTTGTCATTATAATGTGATAATTTAGATAAGATTTTTCCCTACAATAGAGAAGGAGAGTGTAGTATGGAAAAAAAGAAACAAGCTTGGAAGCGTTTCTTAATCGCAGGAGCTGCAGCAGCAGTACTGGTATCTGGTATCAATATGTCTGATGTTTCGGCAAAATCAGTAGTAACAGGCTTTGATCTACAAGCACACCGTGGCGGTCGTGATGCTCGTCCAGAAAATACCCTTGCCGCATTTGCTTATGCAATGAACTTAGGTGTTAGTACTTTGGAAATGGATATGCAATTAACTAAAGATGGTCATCTTGTCATCAGCCACAATCCAAAATTGGAAACCCACCTTGCAAAAGATCTCCATGGCAACTATGTAAAAGACGGTCAGCAACCTGATATGCGCACCATGACACTAGGGGAAATTAAATCCTATGATGTAGGTACTATGAACCCAGCAGCTGGTGAATATTATGAAGGTCATGGCCGAACTCAACTGTCAGTACCTGGTACTCGTGTTCCAACATTAGATGAAGTCTTTGAATTAGCAATTGCTTATGGTAATAACGATGTAAAATTCAACATTGAAACCAAATCTTATGCAGATCCTGTCGATCCACTAAATCCTTCACCTCAATATTTTGTAAAAAAAGTAATGGAAGTTGTTAAAAAATATCATATGGAAGATCGTGTAACCATTCAATCCTTTGATTGGAGAACCTTACAAGAAGTACGTAAAGTAGATAAGAACATCACTATTGTGGCGTTAACTTGCGAACAAGAGTCTTGGGGGCCTGATGGATTATACCGCCAAGTTGGTAAGCCTGGTGCTTCACCTTGGATGGGGGGTCTTGACATTGATACCTTTAATGGCGACTACGTAAAAGCGGCAAAAGCCATCAACGCTGATGTAGTTTCCCCTTACTGGGAAGAAATTACCCCTGAACTAGTGGCGGAAGCTCATAGATTAGGTATGAAAGTAGTACCTTGGACAGTAAATAATGAAGCAGCCATGGAAAAACTCTTAATCATGGGCGTCGACGGCATGATTTCGGACAAACCAGAAATCCTTCGCAATTTTTTGATTAAAAAAGGTATTAAAGTACCTGCTCCTACCCCAGGAATGTTGTATTACACTGGTACTAAAATGGTTGATGGTACAACTAAAACCTTGGCAAATGGCGGAGACTCTGCCTACTAATATTCTAAAATAAGACTCAGAAGATAGACGCTTCCACTTAGAAGCGTCTCCTCTGAATTTAGCATTTAGTATTATTATTGGTATTTACAAAAGATGAAAATGTATATAAAATACATTCTCTTTTGTATTTATATTTACAACCTAAAAAATTTAGGTGAAATAAAGAAAGAAGAGGTGCAAAATGTTCGAAGATATCATTAAGTGGTTCTACACAGGAAAGGATCAGCCTTTAATGAAAGGCGATCAAAGTGAAATTGCAGCGAAATTCAACAAGATACGCTGGCAAGTTTTTACCTCCATTACCTTGGGTTATGCATTATTTTATGTTATACGCCTTAGCTTCTCCGTTATCAAGAAGCCATTAATGGCTGCGGGAGTATTAAATGCTCAGCAACTCGGTATTATGGGATCTGTATTCTTTATTACCTATGGTCTCGGTAAGTTTACCAATAGCTTTTTAGCTGACAGATTGAATAATAAGCGTTTCTTTGCGCTCGGTCTCTTTCTATCATCCGTTATTACCGTAATAATGGGCTTTACTAATGAATACCTTCCCCTAGTCGTATTGTGGGGGATCAATGGTTGGTTCCAATCCTTTGGCGCAGGCCCTTGCATTGTTTCTTTAAACCAATGGTTTAGTAACAGAGAACGGGGTACTTTCTATGGTATTTGGTTTACCAGTCATAACCTTGGTGCTGCCTTCACTTACATGGCAACTGCAGCTATCGTAGGGGCTTACAGCTGGAAAATGGGCTTTATTATGGCAGGCTCTGTTTGTGTTATCGGTTCCGCTTTAATTTATTTCTTTATGTCAGATCGACCTGAAACTCATGGTCTACCAAATGTTGCTGATTTTAAAAATGACCATGCAGCTATTGTTGAAAAAGATAAATCCGTTAGTAGTCTACAATGGGAAGTTGTTAAACGTCCTGCTGTTTGGATACTTGGTATGTCAAGTCTTTTCTGTTACATTGCCCGTTATGCTATTGAAAGCTGGGGTATTATCTATTTGACAGAAGCAAAAGGCTATACAACCATGGGAGCTAGTGGTGTCTTGTCTGTTATGCAGTTTGCTGGCATTTTCGGTGCCCTCACTTGTGGTCTCGTATCCGACAAACTCTTTAATCACAAACGTAATATGCCTGCATTGATTTATGGTGTTTTATATGCTGTCTCTATTGCTCTTTTTGTATGGGCACCCGCTAGTTATGCGGTTGATGTGGGTAGTATGATCTTGTATGGCTGGACTATGGGAGCTCTCGTTTGCTACCTTGGCGGTCTAATGGCTGTTGATATTTGCCCTAAACGTGCTACCGGTGCGGCTATGGGTATGATCGGCTTACTAAGTTATGGTGGCGCTGCTGCTCAAGAAGTCATCAGTGGTTATTTGATTAATTCCCATATGACTATTGTTAACGGCAAAAAAATCTATGACTTTGCTCTTGCTGCTGATTTCTGGGTGGGATCTGCTGTAATTTCATTCTTGTTAGCAGCCTGCGTTTGGAATGCTAAAGTAAAAGATTAGTGATAAAAGATATTCTATAAGTTTATAATAAGCGAAGGGTTGCCTTATGATTAAGGCAACCCTTCGCTTTATTGATTATTATGAAAGCGGTTCTATTATGTTCTTCCTTTAATAATAACGTTAGTATAGGAAAAGAAGTTAGGCTGGTTATAACCAGCCTAGCTTCTTAATAAGATAATGTCCTATTATAACTTAATCAATATCTGGCTTTTTTTCTACAGCAGCCAAGGCTACTACTTTATCATTCACTGCTGTCTTCATCAATTTTACACCTTGGGTATTGCGGCTAATGACGGAGATGGTATCAATATCAATACGAATAACTATACCTTCACTACTGATTAGCATTAATTCTTGGCCAGGACGTACTACTTTAAGACCAACAACTTGTCCTGTTTTTTCGGTAACTTTCATATTGATAACACCTTTACCGCCACGTTTTTGGTTGCGATAATCAGCAATTGGAGTTCTCTTTCCATAACCTTCTTCCGTTACAGATAAGACTTCACCATCTTGTTTCAAGGTATCCATACCAACAACACTATCACCTTCATGCAAGCGAATCCCTCTTACACCATGTGCTGTACGGCCCATATCACGAACATCTGTTTCTGGGAAGTAAATCGCAAGGCCATCACGAGTTCCCATTAGAACATATTGTTCACCATTAGTTAATTTAACACCGATTAAATCATCATCTTCATCTAAGGTAATAGCAATTAAGCCCGTCTTTCTCGTGGTGTCAAACTCCATCAATTCCGTTTTCTTAACAATGCCCTTTGCTGTCGCCATAAACAAATAACGTGTATTAGTGAAAGCACGGATAGGAATTACAGCTGTTACTCTTTCTTTTCCTTCCAATGGCAATAAATTAACAATCGATGTGCCTTTCGATGTACGGCTAGCTTCAGGTATTTCATAACCTTTCAGTCTATATACCCTTCCTCGATTGGTAAAGAACAAAATATTATGATGTGTTGTAGTCACAAATAAATGTTCTACAATGTCTTCTTCTTTCGTTCCCATACCTGCTACACCACGACCACCACGTTTTTGATTACGATATGTATCAACAGGTAGACGCTTCACATAACTAGAGCGAGTTAAAGTAAGCACGATATCTTCTTCAGCAATTAAATCTTCTATTGCCAATTTAGATAAATCATCTGTAATAATGGTACGGCGATCATCACCAAAACGTTTTCTAACATCTAATAATTCTTCTTTAATAATATTCAGCACTTTTTGATCATCTGCCAATACAGACTCCAACCATTCAATGGTCTCTAATATATCTTTATATTCATTTTCTATTTTCTCTCGTTCCAGACCCGTTAAACGCTGCAAGCGTAAGTCTAAAATAGCCTGAGCCTGTTTTTCACTCAAATTAAAACCTTCAATTAAGGCTGCACGAGCAACGTCAACAGTCTTCGATTGGCGAATGGCCGCAATAACTGCATCAATATGGTCAAGGGCAATTTTGAGTCCCTCTAAGATATGAGCTCTAGCTTTTGCCTTCGCTAATTCATAAGCAGTACGACGGACAATCACTATTTTTTGATGCTCAAGATAATAATACAACATTTCTCGTAAATTAAGCACTCTTGGTTTTCCCTCTACTAGGGCTAACATAATAATACCAAAAGTATCTTGTAATTGAGTATGTTTATACAATTGGTTTAAAATAACATCTGCATTGATATCTCGTCTTAGCTCAATAACAATACGCATGCCATTACGATCACTCTCATCACGAAGATCCGTAATACCATCTATTATTTTATCCCTAACCAAATCTGCAATTTTTTCAATCAGACTCGCTTTATTTACTTGATAAGGTATCTCAGTAACAATGATCCGTGGTTTACCATTAGCCATTTTATCCACACGAGCCTGAGCGCGCATTTTAACCATACCACGACCAGTAGTATAAGCAGATAAAATTCCTTCTCTCCCTAATATAAGACCACTCGTTGGAAAATCAGGTCCTTTTATAGCCGTCATTAATTCTGGAATAGTTACTTCTGCATTATCAATCATCATAATTAAGGCATCAATAACTTCCCTTAAATTATGAGGAGGGATATTCGTAGCCATACCTACTGCAATACCAGATGAGCCATTTATCAAAAGGTTAGGAACCTTAGATGGCAATACTTTTGGTTCTTGCAGTGATTCATCATAGTTAGGCGTAAAATCTACAGTATCTTTTTCAATATCAGCTACCATGGCTTCTGCTATACGAGACATTCTAACCTCTGTATAACGCATAGCCGCTGCCGAATCTCCATCAACAGAACCAAAGTTACCATGACCATCCGCCAGTAAATAACGGGTAGAAAAATCCTGAGCTAAACGTACAATAGCATTATACACAGAACTATCACCATGAGGGTGATACTTACCAAGAACTTCACCGACAATACGCGCCGATTTTTTATAAGGCTTGTTAGATGCCATCCCTGCTTCATGCATAGCATATAAAATACGACGATGTACAGGTTTTAATCCATCACGTACATCAGGCAATGCGCGCATGGTAATAACGCTCATGGCATAATCAATATACGAACCTTTCATTTCCTGTTCAATACTTACAGGCAATACTTTACCTAAACCAAAATCCACACTCTCACCTCAAAAACACAATTTTAAATTGCGATAATTCCTAGATTTTTTCTCCAATACTAACAGATAATTTTAGCACTTACAAGGTAATATAAATCTAATACCTAACCATTTCATTCCAACTACTTATTATAACATATAATTTCCCCATAAATGAAAAAAATCCTTCTATTCCACTAATAACAATAGAAAAGTACCATCGTCACCAAAAATTAGCCTTCGCCATATATTAATGCAGACACATTCTCTTATCATTCTACCTATAGGAGGCTAAAGTAAATGACCTTGTGTTATATCTTACTCTTAGGATTTGCAGTCAGCATTGATGGTTTTATCGCTGGTATTTCCTATGGCCTAAAAAATATCTTTATATCGACTACTTCTTTATTAATTGTAGGATTAACAACAACTCTTTGTGTAGGCTTAGCTATGGGAACCGCACATATCTTAGGAGCAATGATCAATACAAAAATTGCGATAGTAGTCGGTGCCGTGTTACTCACTACCATAGGCTCATTCAGCCTCTTCCAAGAATATTTTACTGCAAAGGTTCAAGTTGAATCTACAAATACAGTTATTTATTCTCCTAATGTTACCTTTTCAATTGGCCGCTTAGTTATTAATATAATGGCAAAACCAGAAACTGCGGATGTCGATCATTCCCAGTTTATTAATTCCTTAGAAGCTGTACTTCTTGGATTAGCTCTTGGTATCGACAATATGATTGCTATTTTTGCTGCTGCCTTAGTAAGTCCACTGCCGTTGTATACTCCTGTCTCTATGGGACTTATCCAAATTCTAGTTATTACATCTGGTATCTATGCCTCTAGCCACTTTCTCTCTGAACAATTTAAAAAGAAAGTTCCTTATCTGCCTGGAATAATCTTAATTATACTAGGCCTTATCAGGTTATATTAATTTTTCTACATTTGGTTATTACATTAAAAGGTAATTTACATTTTTTGTAGAATAGGTCACAAAATAAGGTTTTTTTCCATTTAATTACAGAGAGGATAATAATAAATGCTTACTAATTTAACTACAAAGAAAATTTTTTTATCAGAAATGCCAGATTTATATACTGAAGTAAATCCACGAGAAAATCCCCTACTTCTTGATCTTCAATTCAATAAAATAATCAGGCAGAATCAGGAAGAGTATAAGACCCTTTTGGAGCACTTACCTCTCATTGTCGCTCGTGTAGATACTAATAGCCAACATCTTTATATCAATCCCATTATTTTTAACGACACAGCCATTCCTCCCCAAGAGTTCATTGGCAAAACCTTTCGTGAGGTAGGTCTACCTAATGACTTTTGTATTCTTTGGGAAACCAATTTCTCCTATGTCTTTTCCACGGGTAAAGAAGCCGTATTTGAATCTAACTTTATTAATCAACAAGGTGAGCATTATTATTATCAATGTAGAATATTACCAGAATACAACCAAAAAAATAAGATCCAATCCGCCCTTTATACCTTAATGAATATCACAGAGCATAAAAGATTGGAAGCAAAGTTATATCAACAAAATCAAGAGTTCCAAGCAGTACTTGAAAATACACCTGATATTATTTCCCGCATTGATAAAGCTATGCGTATTACCTTTATCAATTCCTCGATCATCAAACTAACAGGAATCGCTCCTAAAGAATTCATAGATAAAGCTTTAAATGAGCTTTTTTGTTTAGATAAAAATACAGTACTCTTATGGGAAAAAAATGTAGAAAGAGTTTTTACTACAAAAAAACATACCGTATTTGAATATGAATATCCAGGCCTGCATGGTATCCGATATTTTCATGCTCGTATTGTACCAGAATTCGGGACTGATGGATCTGTAGAATATGCTTTATGCACCTCGCGAGATATTACAACTCATAAAAATTTAACAACAGAGATGGCTCGTTTAGACCGATTAAATCTAGTAGGAGAAATGGCGGCTAGCATTGGTCATGAAGTACGAAATCCTATGACTACCGTCCGAGGATTTCTACAAATGATGTCCTTAAAAAAAGAATATAAAAAGAATACTGATGTTTTTAATATTATGATTGAAGAACTCGACCGAGCAAATTCAATTATTTCTGAATTTTTATCTTTGGCAAAGGATAAATCAGTTCACTTAAAAGAGGTCAATCTTAATACAATTATCACAACTCTTACGCCTTTAATGCAAGCAAATGCCATTGTTGATAATAAATCAATCCACCATGATCTGACTGAAATCCCGAATTTACTACTAGATGAGAAAGAAATTCGTCAACTGATCCTTAACTTAGTAAATAACGGATTAGATGCTATGAAATCTGGCGGTAAAATATATATTAGAACTTTTGCCTATGATAATACAGTTGCCTTAGCTATACAAGATGAAGGCCATGGCATACCAAAAGATATCATAAAAAAGATTGGTACTCCTTTTTTTACTACCAAAGAAGCTGGTACTGGACTAGGATTAGCTGTCTGCTATAGTATTGCCAACCGGCACAATGCCACTATACAGCCAATTACTGGACCTCATGGCACTACCTTTTATATTCTATTTCCCATTAATAATATTGATTCAGATGAATATTTATCTTTGTCTGAGAGCTATTTCTAGTGTAATACATCCCATAATTGTTTACTAATTAATACAACTGACATAAATAAAAACAGTGGGCGCACATAAGCAGCCCCTTTTTTTATTGCCAAATTAGAGCCTACTACTGCACCAAGAATCATAGAAATTCCCATAGGTATAGCATAATAGTAATTTATAGAACCAAAATAGATAAAGGTCAGAACAGCAGCGATGTTACTGGCAAAATTCAAAGCCTTTGAGTTTCCAGCTGCCACTACAAAATCAAAACCAATCATTAAGAAAGCAAAAATAAAAAAGGATCCTGCTCCTGGACCAAAGAAGCCATCATAAAAACCAATCGCAAAAGCTACTATGCCACTTAGGTAAGCCGTTTTTTTCGTCATACCATTATACGTTGAAATATCTCCCCAATCCTTCTTTGTAAAGGTATAAATCGTAACCACTACCAACATTACAACCACTAATGGCTTTAAAAATTGGGAGGGAATCTGTTGAACAGCAATCACTCCGAATGCTGAGCCAATAAAAGAAAGAGGAAATAAATATTTAATAATTTCTATATTAATCTTTCCTGATCGCATAAATGAGATAGTACTCGTACAACTCCCCATTACACTAGCCATTTTATTCGTCCCCAATGCGATTGTCGGCGGTAATCCTGTGAGTAGCAAAGCTGGCAATGAAATTAAACCTCCACCACCTACTACAGAATCAATAAAGGATGCAATAAATCCAGCTCCCATTAGGAATAAAATCATATCTATACTAATATTTTCCACAGTCTATTAACCTCCCAAAAATAAAGAGTGAGATTACATCAATCGATGTTTCCCACCCTTAGTAGCCCTATCTAATATAATATTTTAACTACTAATCTTCAATAATTGTGACTGTATTCATAACATCACCTTGAATTATTTGATCAACAACATCCATGCCTTCAATCACTTTACCAAAAACAGTATGTACACCATCTAGATGAGGTTGTGGCTCATATACAATAAAAAATTGACTTCCGCCAGTATTAGGTCCACGATGAGCCATAGATAAAGAACCACGTTCATGAATACGAGGATTATCCTTTGTTTCACAAGGAATCGTATAACCAGGGCCGCCTGTCCCTGTACCATTCGGGCAGCCGCCTTGCGCCACAAAACCTTTGATTACACGGTGAAAAGAAACCCCATTATAAAAACCTTCTGTAATTAATTTCTCAAAATTTGCAACTGTTTTCGGTGCATCTTTTTCAAATAACTCTATTACAATCTTACCTTTATTAAGTTCGATAACTGCTTTCTTCAAAAAAAATTCCCTCACTTTAATAATTTTAGTTTTATTATATCATGTATTATATAACTTTTATATTTATTTTAGCCTATAAATTACTAATTAATCTATAAATTTTGATTTTTCTATTTTAAATTGCAAGCATTTACTGTTATATTATATTATAATTACAATATAACTTATTCTTAAAAACTATGCTACAGTACTGTGACTATTACTACGTATTTAGAGTGCATATTATAATCAAAAGGAGAACTTACAATGGATGTACGTCATTTAACCTATTTTATCGAAGTAGCCAGACATCGTAGTTTTACGAAAGCGGCTCGGTCATTACACATCACACAACCATCGATCAGTAAAATGATTAAAATTCTAGAAGACGAATTAGGAACAACCTTATTTTATCGCTCAGCAAAACAAATAGAATTAACTGACGCAGGTAGAGCAGTTCTCCATCAGTCCCAACAAATTGTAAGTTCCTTTCAAAATCTAACTTCAGAATTAGCAGATGTTATTAATCTAAAGAAAGGTACTCTTGTAATCGGCTTACCTCCCATGGTTGGTGCCCGATTTTTTCCAAAGATTATAGCTGATTTTACTAAGCTCTATCCTCAGGTTTCACTTAGCTTAATTGAAGTAGGATCAAAAAAGGTAGAAGATGGTATAGAAGACGGTAGTTTAGATATTGGTATGGTAGCATTACCTGTTAATGAAAATAACTTTGAAATGTTTCCCTTTGTGAAAGAACCTCTTATGCTGATTGTTCATCCAGATCATGAGTTAGCAAATCAATCAAATGTTGAACTAAGCGAATTAAAAAATGAATCTTTTATCTTATTGCGAGAAGATTTTACCCTTCATGGTCGTATTGTTAATCGCTGTATCCAAAGTGGCTTTGATCCTAAGATTATTTGTGAAAGTTCCCAATGGGATTTTATCTCCGAAATGGTTGCCATTAATTTGGGAGTTGCTATATTACCACGGACAATTTGCAAGGAACTTGATCCTGCAAAAATTAAAACTATATCTTTGGCTGAACCAATGGTACCTTGGCATCTGGGTATGATTTGGAAAAAAGATCGATATCTCTCTTTTGCCAGCAGAGCATGGTTGAAATTAACAAGTGAGTATTTTGGTATTAAATTACATTTACCTTAAAATTATAAATTCTACCATTAAAAAAGTCGTACCTACATAAGGTACGACTTTTCTTTGGAATGAATTATATCCACTTTTTCCTGCGAAAAAAGATAATCATACATCCGCTAATAACTGCCATAATCAATAAAATAGCCGGATATCCCCACTCCCATTCCAACTCTGGCATATACTTAAAGTTCATACCATAGAGCCCTACGATAAATGTAAGGGGTATAAAAATAGTCGCGATGATTGTTAAAACCTTCATTACTTCATTTAGCTTAAAACTTACATTAGAGAGATATATATCAAGCATCCCAGTGACCATATCTCGATACATTTCAATAGTATCAATTACTTGTATCATATGATCATATACATCTCTAATATAAATAAGAGTATCTTCCTTAAATAGTAAAGAATCTCCCCGAGCCAAAGCATTGATGATTTCCCTTAATGGCCAAACCGCTTTTCTTACAAATAGCATTTCATTCTTTAAGGTATGTATTTCTTTTAAAACCTGAGGCTTAGGATCTAACATAATCTTATCCTCTAATGTTTCAATCTTTTCCCCTAAATATTCAAGTGCTATATAGTAATGATCAACGACACAATCCAGTAATGCATAGGCAAGATAATCCGAACCTTTCGTCCTAATCTTACCTGTAGTACTTTTAATTCTATCTCTGATCTGATCAAATGTATCATTCTCATTCTCTTGAAAAGACAATACATAATTATGACCCACAATCAAACTCAATTGCTCAAATTCTACCTTTTTATTATCATAACAATGAATCATTTTGATAACAATATATAAATATTCTTTATTATCTTCTATTTTAGGACGCTGATTTGTATTAACTATATCTTCTAGAATTAAGGAATGTATATGAAACGTAGCCCCAATATTTTCTATTACATCGATAACATGAATACCACTAATATGAATCCAGCATATCTCTTCAGTATCCCTTTGTTTTATTAATTCATTTACCTGATCAAATTCATTCTCAACCCAATTATCCCCTCTATAGCATAACATCTTTATTTTTGCTTTTTCGCTTCGATGTAAACCCACATGCAAAATTGTTCCGGGAGGCATACCTACTTTTTTAGTAATCTGTTTAGACCTATTTGACAAAAGTCTCACCCCACCTATTCTGTCTCAATATTATTAGATTGGGTTTCAGTATTTAAATAACGTTCACATACTTGATCATAGGTCATGATAATATCTCGAGGTTTACTTCCTAAATTAGGCCCAATAATTTTCATCTCTTCTAAAGTATCAATCAATCGAGCTGCGCGAGTATAGCCTATACGAAACTTTCTTTGCAGCATAGATGCTGATGCCTGATTTAACTCCATTATAATACGTACTGCTTCTTCAAATAACTCATCCTCAAAAACATTTGGACTACTTTCTACTTTTTCCTTGTTTTCACAAACAGTAATCTCTTCCATGTATTCAGGAGGCTCTACCTGCTTCTTTATATATTCGGTAAGAAGTTCAACTTCACTATCAGCAATAAATGCCCCTTGTACTCTAAGAGGCTTAGACATACCGATAGGCGAAAATAGCATATCACCTTTACCTAATAATTTTTCTGCCCCTGCCATGTCTAATATGGTTCGGGAATCAATTTGGGAAGATACGGCAAAAGCGATCCTAGAAGGTACATTGGCCTTAATTAAACCAGTGATAACGTCTACAGAAGGCCTTTGAGTTGCTAATACCATGTGAATACCTGCCGCACGAGCTTTTTGCGCCAAACGAATAATCGCATCTTCTACATCCACTGGTGCAGCCATCATTAAATCTGCTAACTCGTCAATAATAATTAAAATATAAGGAATTTTTTCGCCACTAGAACCTTCACCAATAGGAAAGCTTTCAATTAAGTCATTATATCGACCAATATCGCGCACTCCAGCAGCAGCGAACATTTCATATCTGCGCTCCATTTCCTGAACCGCCCAACGCAAAGCAGATGCAGCTTTTTGGGCATCAGTCACTACTGGTGTTAATAAATGTGGCAAGCCATTATAATTAGTCAATTCTACCACTTTCGGATCGACTAAAATGAGTCTTACTTCCTGAGGAGTAGCTTTAAACAATATACTTGTTAATAATGTATTAATACATACGCTCTTACCAGAACCTGTCGACCCTGCTACTAATAGATGAGGCATTTTTCCTAAATCAGCGGTAACAGTTTGTCCAGCAATATCTTTTCCTAAAGCAACAACTAGTTTTGATGATGATTTTAAGAACTCATCACTTTCTAATACATCCCGCAAAGGAACACTAGCTAGCACTTTATTGGGAACTTCAATACCAATAGCTGCTTTACCTGGTATCGGTGCTTCAATACGGACCCCTGATGCAGCAAGACTTAAGGCAATATCATCTGCCAAATTTACGATTTTACTAACCTTTACTCCAGGGGCAGGCTCTAATTCATAGCGAGTTACAGTCGGTCCTTGGCTTATGTGAACCATTTTAGCCTTCACATTAAAGCTTTCCAATGTACTTTCAAGGATTTTTGCATTATTAGCTACTTCTTTTGCTCTTTTACTATCTGTTTGATTTATAGATTTTTGTAATAATGATAATGGAGGCAATATATATCCGGCAACAAACTTACTTTCTGGTTGCAGAACAGAATTATTATCTTGTATTTTGTCCTTATTACTTTGTTTTATTTTATGTTCTACATTACTTTCCGGTATTTTATGAACAGATTCTTCTCTTTTAATATGATAAGCAGCTTCTTCTTTCTCCTGCTGAGCGGCTTGCTCTAATAAACGATCTAATAAAGGCTGACCGGTAACGGTTACCAAGGGTTCTTCTTCTTCAACTTGCCCCTCTTCTTTATTATTTTTATTACTGAAATGTTTATCTTTTTCTTGATTATAGAAAGTACCGACTTTTTCAATTTGTTCATATGCAGTCGACAATCCCTGCTGTGTTCTTTCTTTAGCAGTTAGATAGGTCTGATATAATGACCAGGTTGTAGCAATTAAAATACCGCATAAGCAGGAAGCCATTAGCATAACAAATGCACCATAAAAACCAAAAAACTTCCGTAATAAGAACAATAGCATACCGCCAATGAGACCGCCCCCATTGGTTAAGCTTTCAGGAAGTATTTCTCTACCCTCTAAAATTAAAAAATGATGGGTTAAAGCTAATAAGCAAATATATAATAAAGCTAATCCCCAAAAACGTACGCTATATAT
>JARBUM010000218.1 GCA_029239675.1 Pelosinus sp.
TTCCTGACGTTTTTGACAAACGTGTTGCTCCAGCCGTGGCAGCAGCTGTAGCACAAGCGGCGATAAAAACTGGTGTTGCCAGAATAATCGTTGATCCTGAAGAAATAAGGGCTAAGACGGCAGCTAGAATTGAAAAATCTTAGAAAAATGAGCAGGAGGATTTATATTTCAGGCAATCAGCCGAAAGCTGCGCCACGCAAAGAAGGTACTGTAAGTATAATAAAATAATAATCCAGACTTCCTGTAATGTGTTTCTAGTTTAGGAAACATTACAGGAAGTCTGGATTTTGTTGCATGTAGAAAAGCACTACTCTTCATTGATGAATAAAAATGAAGAGTAGTGCTTTAACTAGATTTATTAGATTTTAACAATACCTAATAGAATCGCTGCAAATAGTGATACCAGACTTAGTCCCCATAATAACGGCATACAATACTTTAAATGTTCTTTTAATTCTACGCCAGCAAGTCCGATTGCTAGGAATGTTGTTGCTGCATGAGGAGTAACGAGAACTCCATAGTTTTTACCAATCAACATTGCGTTAGCCATATTTACTGGATCAATGCCATACTTACTTCCTACGCTCATAGCAACTGGAAGTAAGCCAAAGAAATAAGAATCTGTCCCGAGTAACATACCAATCGGTACTGCAAATACTCCCATGATAAGATGTAAATATGGTCCTAAAAAAGGAGGAATAATCGAAATGAAGGCAACCGCCATGCCATCGAGCATTTTAGCACCAGAAATGACCCCTAAAAATACGCCGGATGCTAATAAGATGGTTGCCATAGATAATGCTTCTCCAGCATGAGCCTTGAGCCGGGCACTTTGTTCCTTAACATTAGGGTAATTTACAAGTAAGGCAATAGCTAATCCAAACATGAATGCTGCATATAATGGAATCTTAGTGAACATCATTAAAGCAATGACACCAATTGTCAAGAAGACATTGAACACGACCAGCTTAGGGCGCTTTAAAGCTTCTGCCTTGGCGGATTTAGCAGCATTTTGCTCTTGCTCCTCAGCAGTAAGAGTAGCGGCATTTACATCAATTGCTTGCATACCAGCACCGCGTCTTTTTTCTAACACGCCTAAGAAAGCAGCAAAGGCAAGAACGATGATCATTCCCACGACCTGAAGGGGAATGAGAGTATGCCATAACTGGTTGATGTCTACTTTGGTAATGGCGGCTACTCTGGCAACAGGTCCGCCCCATGGAACCAGATTCATGATACTCATAGCCGATCCGATAATGACGAGCAATACCAATGGTCTGATATTAAGTTTTTTATACAAAGGCAGCATCGCTGGTACAGTTACCAACAAGGTAGCTGCTAAGGAGCCGTCGAGATGGGCAATTGTGGCGATGATCCCAGTTGCAACTGTGATTGCTACAACATTATTTCCTGCTTTCTTAACTAAAAAGTTAATAAGAGGATCAAACATCCCTGCATCAGACATTAAAGCAAAGTAGATAATAGAAAACATAAACAAGACAGCGATAGGCATCGTAACAGCCACACCGTCTTTAACATACTTTGATACCTCTACAAAGGATGAGCCGGCAGCAGCGGCAGCAATCAAGGGCACAAGGATAAATATAGGAGCTGGTGTTGCTTTTGATTGCATTAACAAATAAATAATAAAGATTACCATGAGAAAACCAATAAGTGCTAACATGTTTATTCCTCCTGAATTTTTAGTATATTCCGTTAATAGGATAACATATTAATTGGCAGAGATATTGTTTTGTTCATTTTGGTTATAAAAATCTTAAAAGTAATAATGAGATATTTTCTGATTTCTAATTATTTTATTAATTAAAATGATGTATAATGATTTGATATGATGAATGTACCGTTCATAGGTCATTCATTTAGTTCTTTATAATCAGAAAGGGGTCTATTTGAAAAGATGTATAAATTATCATTGCAATATAAAGTGATGTTTCTTACTATTTCAATGACTTCTATATTACTGCTAGTGGTAAGTGTTTAGTAGTCCATATCATTGATCATCAGGTTCAAGAAGATGTGGGCAAACGGGCTATTCTTTCTCAAATACCCACTGAATTGTCAGAGAAAATTTATCAACGTGGTTTTACGACTAAGAAAGGAAATAGTGGGTTAGTTCTTGCATTAATTTTGGACAAACTAAAACCAGTGGCTGGTGACAATTTGCCTAAAGGTGGAGTAGAGTTTATCGTATGGTTACCCTATTAGTAGAAAGGTGATGAGTATGAAAAAAATCAAGGTCTTAATTGTAGAAGACGACCCTATGGTTGCGGAAATTAATAAGAATTATACGGAAGCTGTTGAAGGGTTTTGTGTTAGTTGTATTGCCCGAAATGGTAAAGATGCATTAGAGAAGATTAACACAATGAATATAGATTTAGTCATTCTTGATATCTATTTGCCAGAAATCAATGGAGTAGACCTTCTATCACTCATTCGGAGGGAAGACAAAAGTATTGATGTAATAATGATTACTGCTGCTGATGATTCTGATACAGTTAGTAGAGTGTTGCGGCAAGGCGTCATTGCCTATATAACAAAACCCTTTAAGTTTGATCGTTATCGATTCATTCTTGAAAATTATAGACGACAAAAGCAAACTATACTGCAGAAAACAAATCTTGAACAAAGTGATATTGACAATATGTTAGCTGTTTCAGTGCATAATGAAAAAAAAGTAATGCCTAAGAATCTTCATACTCAAACGCTGACTATGATTACTAATTATTTACTTGCGTGTAAAGAGCCGATCTCAGCTGAAGAACTTTCTTCTGGTGTGGGGATTTCACGGGTGACATGTAGACGTTACCTGGAGTATTTAGTCGATAAAGGACAATTGCAGATGGATTTATCTTACATTTCAGTAGGTCGACCAATCCACCGCTTCACGTTAGTAAGCCCGGATATAAATCTATAAGTTATGAATACTACACTCTAATTTTAAGAGGAAGTAATAAACATGGAATTTTGATATAAAATTTCATGTTTATCTCTTTGGATAGATTGGTCTTTATGGTAATCAACTAATCCCTATAGTAAGATGATGAACTAAATAAACTAAATAAACTAAAAATACGAAACTCTGATTATTGAGAATTCTTTGATAATATATGATAACATAAGACCAGAGAAGGCAATTCTATTATTGTGAACTTATCGATAAGCAAGAGTGTTCTAGATTATAGAATGATTTTCTTATTTTAATCCTTGATTTTTATGTATGAACAAACAGAAATGGGGGGTATTTATGAGTAAGTTACTTAAATTAGCCCAAGCAGGGACGGTAGAATCAAGCGATATCCTTATAACCTTGGCACCAGCAGATGCTGGAACTGGAATAAGAGTAGAGCTAGTCAGTCCTACAATGCAGCAATATGGGGCGCATATCAGAAATTTAATAACGAAAACACTTTTTGACCATGGAATTGAAGATGTGCTGGTAAATGCGAACGACAGAGGCGCATTAGATTGTACAATAAAGGCCCGGGTAATAACCGCATTACAAAGAGCAGGAGAGTGAGGAGGATACAATGGAAA
>JARBUM010000011.1 GCA_029239675.1 Pelosinus sp.
ATAAATTTCAATTTTTTATTTATTTGGGAGGTAGATTCTTATATGAAAGATAGCTTGAAACCACAAGAACTTCCTACACCTACTCCTATAAATTTACGCCAAAGTGAAGACAAGTTTCAATCCCTAGCCAATAATTCTCCTGATGTCATTATCCGTTTTGATAAATATCTAAATTTTATTTATGCGAATCCAGCAATAAAAATTCCAACAGGTATCTCAGCAGAGAATATTGTTGGCACACAACTTTGCAATTTCCCCCTTTCACCGCAAGATTATCAATTATGGAAAACAGAAATTACCAAAGTCCTTAAAACTAAAAAAAGTGTGACCTTTCAATCAGAATTTAGAAAATTTCAAAAGAGAACTTTTCATTTCCATGCCCGCTTAGTTCCTGAGATTAACTCAAATGGTTCTGTAGAATCTGTGTTGTGTACACTGCGAAATATTACAGATCTGAAACGAGCGGAACAATCTCTAAAAAAGAATCAAGCACGTATACAAAACTTACTTAACGCCATACCTGATACATTATTTATCTTAGACAAAAATGGGACAATCCTCGATTATCAAGCATCTCAGGACCTTTTCCCTTCCCTTTCTGCCACTACCTTTAAAAATAAAAACATCTTTGATATACTGCCTCTAATGATGCCAAAAATTATGCATTATTTTGGAAAAGCATTTACTACCAACACTATGCAATCTTTCGAATTTCAATCTATAGTAGATTCAAATATTTGTTATTATGAAGGAAGAATTACCGCAAATAACAAAAATGATTTTATCTTAATCATTCGTGATATTAGTGAATTTAAACTAATGCAGCAACATTTAACTCGCTTTGACCGCTTACATTTAGTGGGTGAAATGGCTGTCAGTATTGGTCATGAGATCCGAAATCCCATGACTACCGTCCGGGGATTTTTGCAAATGTTCTCGCAACGAAATACCTTCCAAAACTATACAGATCTTTTAGATCTCATGATGACTGAAATTGACCATGCAAATAAGATCATTAGTGAATTTATCTCCCTAGCAAAGAACAAAGCCTTGACCTTAGAATCACAAAATTTAAATGCTCTCATTCAGTCTTTGTTGCCATTAATAGAAGCCGAAGCTATTATTACCAATAAGAAAATCTCTACCCATCTGGAACCAATTCCAAATTTTCCAATGGATGATAAAGAAATTAGACAACTCATACTTAACATAGTCCAGAATGGTCTTGAGTCCATGTCCCCCCGCTCCCAATTAGATATTCGTACCTATCTAGAATCAGAGAAAGTAATTCTAGCTATTAAAGATCAAGGCACAGGTATAGCCCCTGAACATCTAGAAAAAATAGCTACCCCTTTCTTTAGCACCAAAGTCAATCAACTAGGCCTGGGGCTCGCTACATGCTACAACATTGCACATCGGCACCATGCTGAGATCATGTTTGACACAAGTCCATTTGGAACTACATTTTATGTGAAGTTTGATATTCCATAATGTGGATAGTAGGGAAAGGTGCACCGCTCTCTATTACAAGCAAATTTGTATTGACAAGGGAATCAGAAAAAGATAGAATTTGTTTCATAAGAAAGATTTGATAAATTCATAAAACAAATGCAGAACTGGCGGAGAGTGGAATAACCACAAGGGACTGTATTTTGCGATTAGCCGACCGCCTGGGCATAACTTGATTTGTTATGCTCAGGCGGTTTTTTTACTGTAAAAAAACTAAATTTATAATAAAAGTTATTAAGTATATGATATATATCATAGGCAAAGTAAAAAAATATAGTTATAATAAAGTTGAATGATAATTATTATCAATTACCGAGGAGGAATTACTATATGAAACATGCATGGCAAGAATTTAAACCAGGAAAATGGCAAACAGGTATTAACGTACGAGATTTCATTCAAAATAACTATCTCCCTTACGAAGGTAATAGCGAATTTTTATCTCCCGTAACGCCTCGCACTAAACAATTGTGGGACAAATGTAGTTCCCTATTATCTCAAGAACGGAAAAAAAATGGTGTATTAGATGTTGATCCTACTATTGTTTCTACCATAACATCACATCAGCCAGGATACATTGCAAGAGAATTAGAACTTATTGTCGGTCTACAAACAGATGCTCCTCTCAAACGAAGTGTTATCGCCAATGGTGGTGTTCGCATGGCTGAGCAGGCTTGTGAAGCCTATGGTTATAAGCTGAACCCTGAAATAAGTAATATTTATCATAACCATGTCACTACACATAATACTGCTGTATTTAATATGTATACGGATGAAATGAAAAAAGCTCGTAAATTAGGCATTATAACCGGCCTGCCTGACGGTTATGGCCGAGGCCGCATTATTGGTGACTATCGACGCATAGCATTATACGGAATTAATTATCTGCTCGAAGCAAAAAAAGTTGACTTACAAGATGTTGCCAGTCGTCCCATGGATGAAGAGACACTGCGTTTGCGCGAAGAAGTATCAGCACAGATTGCAGCTCTTAAAGATATGATACTGATGGGCAAATCTTATGGCTTTGACATTAGTCGTCCGGCTGAGAATGCCCAAGAAGCTATCCAGTGGTTATATCTTGGTTATCTTGCTTCTATTAAAGAGCAAAATGGAGCAGCCATGTCGATTGGCCGTGTTTCTACCTTCCTTGATATTTATCTCGCCAGAGATTTAGCTAATGGTACCTTATCTGAAACAGACGCCCAAGAGCTCATTGATCAAATGGTCATCAAACTTCGTTTAGCCCGTCATTTGCGCACACCTGATTATAATGAATTATTTGCCGGTGATCCATTGTGGGTAACAGAAGCCATTGGGGGCACGGGACTAGATGGACGCACTTTAGTAACTCGTACTTCTTACCGAATATTACACACCTTATATAATTTAGGCCCTGCCCCTGAACCTAATTTAACAATTTTATGGTCTGTTAATTTGCCTGCTGATTTTAAAAATTTCTGCGCAAAAGTTTCTTTAGATACTAGCGCGATTCAATATGAGAATGATGATATTATGAGACCCGTATATGGTGATGATTATGCCATTGCCTGCTGCGTATCTGCCATGCGCGTAGGTGAACAAATGCAGCTTTTTGGTGCCAGAGCAAATTTAGCAAAAGCCTTGCTATTGGCAATTAATGGTGGTCGTGACGAAAATACTGGTGAACAGCTCGCACCTGTCCTGCCTATAGCTACTGAAGAATATTTAGAATATGATACTGTTAAGAGCAACTTATCAAAAGTCTTAAGTTGGCTTACGGGCTTGTATGTGAATACAATGAATCTGATTCACTTTAGCCATGATAAATATGCCTATGAAAGAGCACAAATGGCATTGCATGATACAGATGTAAAACGTATTATGGCCTTTGGCGTCGCCGGCTTATCAGTCGCAACAGATTCTTTAAGTGCTATTCGTTACGCTAAAGTAAAACCATTACGTGATGAAAGAGGTATCGCAATAGATTTTGCTATTGATGGCGATTTCCCATTCTACGGCAATGACGATGATAGAGTAGATACTTTGGCAATTGAGTTAAGCCAAGAATTCAGCCAAAAATTAAAAGAGCATGCCGCCTATCGAGGCGCAGAACATACATTATCCATACTCACCATTACCTCTAATGTAATGTACGGTAAGAAGACAGGTGCCACTCCTGATGGACGTAAAGCAGGTCAAGCCTTTGCCCCAGGTGCCAACCCTATGCACGGTCGGGATAAAAAGGGTGCGCTAGCCGCTATGCAATCTATCTGCAAATTATCTTATGATGACTGCCGGGATGGTATCTCTTATACTTTCTCAATTCTTCCCGCAACCTTAGGAAAAACCGTTGATACTAGAGTGCAAAATTTAGCAGGTATTTTAGATGGTTATGCTGCCAGCCAAGGGCACCATATTAATGTAAATGCTCTTGATCGCAGCATATTGGAAGATGCCAGAATACACCCTGAAAAATATCCCCAACTTACTATTCGTGTGTCAGGTTATGCTGTTAACTTCATCAAACTCACTCCTGCCCAACAAGCAGAAGTCATTGATCGAACCTTTTACAAGTCATTGTAAAAATAAGATCTTTTGAAACGCGAAGACGCAAAGCCGCTATCGCGGGCACGAAGAACACGAAGGAATTTTAGAAATACGTCTTCGTGTTCTTCATATATCTTCGCATTTCGGTATTTTTAGCCCAAAACTTTATGAATTCGGATACATAGAAAAAGAATTTGAACCACAAAAGCACAAAGAACACAAAGTTTTTTCACAAAGAGTCTATAAGAAATAGTCTTTTATGCCCACTTTGTGTGCTGCGGTAGCAGCATCGTGTCTTTGTGGTTCATTCGTTCTTACTACTAGGAGGTGCTAGATATGCAAGGATATTATCACTCGATAGAACACTTTGGTACAGTAGACGGACAAGGTATTCGGTATGTTTTATTTTTATCAGGCTGTCAATTGCGCTGTCGTTTTTGTCATAATCCTGATACTTGGCAGCAAGGCAGTCAGCTCATTAGTACAGAAGAGATCATAAAGGATTTATTGCATTATCGCCACTTTTATGATGGCTCTAAAGGTGGTATCACCGTAAGTGGCGGTGAACCTTTGCTTCAACCTCAATTTCTTGCTGAACTATTTGCGGCATGTCAAAAGCACAATATCCACACTACCATTGATACTGCAGGTTATTATGATAGAGAACATCTTACCGCAGTCTTACCCTACACCAATGCAGCATTATTTAGCATTAAAGCTGTGGACCCTCAAAAACACCGATGGCTAGCAGGATTTGATAATCAACAAATTCTTGATAATCTAAAATACTTGGTGCAACATATTCCTGTGACCTTACGCTATGTGATTATTCCAGGGCTCACTAATTCTGTAGAAGATTTGCAGGCACTTGCTGGCCTTGTACATTCCCTGCCAGCCTCTACTCCAATAGAATTATTACCCTATCACTCTTTAGGACGGCACAAATGGCAAATACTAAATATGAAATATACGTTAGATGATGTACTAGATGCTACGGCTCAAGATATATCACTTGCTGCCGATATACTAAAAGGGGAAGATATTACTCTACTATAAGATAAGAGGGACTGAAATTCATGCAAAGTTTCCTTCTTCTGATTCTCAGTTCCCCTAATACAAAAAGTTTATCATTGAATGAGTTAAATTTTTAACTTATGAAGAACTTAGCTAGAGTCAAAACTATAATGGCACCTCCAGTCCATATGATCCATTTAGAAACATTATATTTTCCTGCTGTTTCCTCTACTTCCTTATCAATAATAGAGCCTATTTCTTTCACTTTATTTTCAGCGTCTTTAATCAATTGCTCTGCTTCTTTGCTAATCTTCTCAAAATCATTTCTCATATACTTCACCTTACCACCCCCTTCTTTATAGATTTTCTTGCTACTAACTACCTGTAATACTATATGCATTATGTATAGTAGATGTTCTTATGGTAATTGAGATGAATTGGTAAGGCAGGACTAAAAACCTTTCATTCTTTCTCTCCACAAAAACATCGACTTTCTGTACAAAGCTAAAGGGCATGTTACTTTTTAGAAAGTAACATGCCCTTTAGCTTTGCTCTATTTCAATTCTCCCACTTTGCGAATAATCTCAACTACAGTCTCTGCTGATTTGACCAAGGATGGCACTGGCAGAAATTCGTATTTACCGTGAAAATTATGCCCACCAGTAAATAAATTGGGGCACGGTAATCCCATAAAAGATAAGCGGGCCCCATCTGTACCACCACGAATTGGTTTTACACTTGGCTCCACTCCCACAGATTTCATGGCATCACATGCTACGTCTACAATATACATGACGGGATCAATCTTTTCTCGCATATTATAATATAAATCTTTAGTCTCCATGGTGACAGTCTCTGTACCATATTTACTATTTATGAATTGAACCAGGGACTCTAGTAAAGCTTTACGTTTTTCAAACTTCTGGCGATCATGATCTCGTACTAATAAATGTAGGGATGCAGATTCTACAGTACCACTGAGCTTATGCACATGAAAGAAACCTTCGTAGTCTTCTGTATATTCTGGTCGCTGGGCTGCTGGCAACATCTGCTGAAATTCAACGGCTATAGAAAGGGCGTTCACCATTTTCCCTTTAGCCGTCCCAGGATGGACACTTCTGCCTTGAATGGATATGGTAGCATTTGCTGCATTAAAATTCTCATATTCAATCGCTCCAAGTTCTCCGCCGTCAACAGTATAAGCAAAGTCCGCACCAAAAGCTACTACATCAAACAGATCAGCGCCGCGCCCAATTTCTTCATCTGGCGTAAATCCAATACGCACCTTACCATGGACAATCTCTGGGTGATCCAGCAAGTATTCTACGGCACTAACAATAGCGCACATACCCGCCTTATCGTCAGCTCCCAGCAACGTCAAGCCATCCGTGACCAATAAATCTTGTCCAACATAGTTTCCTAACTCAGGAAACTCCTTAGGTGAAAGTAGGATCGAAAGCTCAGAATTAAGCACAACATCTTCACCATCATACCCCTCTACCCAACGGGGCTTTACTGGACTTCCCGCCATATCAGGACTTGTATCCAGATGAGAAATAAAGCCAACGACTGGCGCCTCTTGGCAGCCATTCGCTAACAAGGTCGCTGTTACATAACCCTTTTCATCCACTTGCACTTCTGATAAACCCATCTCACTTAATTCATCCACCACATATTGAGCCAAATCCATCTGGCCTTTAGTGCTGGGACATTGACTACTTTCTCCGTCGGATTGAGTATTAAAGCCAGCATACTTGATAAATCGTTGTACTAACTTTTCTTTATTTTTTTCCATTTCAGACATTCTCCTTCTACATTATTCTTCTTTTAGATATTCAAAATTCCTTACAAGCAATTTTCTGCCTCGCCAACTAAAAGCCCGATTCCCATATCTTCTAATAAACTCTTTATTTGATATACTAACCAATTCTTCATAGCATAGTTCATGAATAATATTTTCCTGGAATTCTCTTATATTAGATAAAACAATTTGCGAATTATGAGGGCACACATCCTGACAACGATCACAACCAAAGATTAGACTCGTTTTTTTTATAATATCGATTTCTGCTGTCGTCAACTCCCCTTTCTTTTGTGTTAAATAGGATTTACACCCTCTTGGATCTATCCCAAAATTGCCAAGAATAATTTCTCCCGGACATGCCTTTATACATTGACCACACTGCATACAAGTCCGCAGCAACGGCTTATCAGCTTTAAAAGGATAATTAGTCAACATATAACCAATGGCTACATAAGATCCATACTTATCTGTAACGATATGGCTGTTAAGTCCATAAAAGCCTAATCCCGCCAAATATGCCAAATATCGGTCCACTAAAGGACCATTATCAACAAAGGCTTCATATTGAAATTCTGGTAGCTGCTCTGCTAAAAAATTACCGATTGTTGTTAGTTTGTCTCTTATGATTTTATGGTAATCCAAGGCATAGGTATATTTGGCTATATTTGCTCTTGACTCTTCTCCCGAATAATAAGGAAAAAGACATACAATAATCGACTGCACATTTTTCATCGTGACTGTAGGATCGATTCTTTTGTTTAATTCCTTTTCTTCAAATTCAGTAAATTGTCCCTTACCAATACGCTCCTTTAGAATTTTCTTTAATTCCAAATAAGGCCCTATGGCAGCAATACCCACATTTTCAATCTGCATCGAATTACAAAAATCCCTTAGAACCTCTTTCATCTATCACATCTCCATTTTGCTTAGACACGCACCCTATCTTCTTTCTATTATAATACCAAAAGAATGACTTTCCTATTTGCGTGAAGGTCACTATTTTATCCCATGACCAATTCTTCTTTAGTCCCTTATGACACTGCGGCAGAATTCGCCTATATGAAAAATGGGTCTCCAGTAAAAACTGAAGTCCCATTTTTTCTAATAGATAACAATATTATGCATCATCAGCAAATCGATAGGCATTTTTACCCGATGCTTTGGCTTGATACATGGCATTATCAGCTTCCTTAATTAGGCTGTCCACATCTTCTCCATCAGTAGGATAAATACTTACTCCAACACTAGTAGAAATCCTAACACTACATTCCAGTAACTCAAATGTCTGATTTAATTGATTTGTAATTTTTGCCGCAACTAATTCAACATCTTGTTTTTTTGTCACTTCCGGCATGATCAAGGTGAATTCATCGCCTCCCAGCCTGGCAACAAAATCACTTTCCCTTACACATTCTTTTAAACGCAAGGCGACTGCTGACAATAACAAATCACCTTTGTCATGTCCTAAGGTATCATTTACATGTTTAAAACCGTCAAGATCAACATACATCACTGCCATCATATGATTATAACGTTTAGCCACTGCAATATATTGATTTATTTTTTCATAAAACAATATACGATTAGGCAAGCCAGTTAAGCCATCATGGTAGGCATGGAATCTAATTTTCTCCTCATATCTCATACGTTCTGATAGATCTCTAAATATCCCACAATACATCGTAACCTTACCCAGTTCATTTTTTACAGCATCAATTACGACCCATTCGGAATATATTTCACCATTTTTTCGTTTATTATTAATCTGTCCTCTCCACATTCCTTCAGTATGTAACGATCTCCACATCTCCCGATAAAACTCATCCTCGTGCCTACCTGATCTTAATATTTTAGGTGTCTTTCCGATAATTTCATCCATGGAGTATCCTGTGTTTTTTACAAAAGCGGGATTAACAAATTGAATGATTCCGTTGACATCGGTAACAAGAATACCATCACTTGTATGCTCGAATACCTGCGAGGCCAATCGCAAACGATTCCGCATCTGCTGCATTTCTGTTACATCTTGTAATGTAGCAATCAGATACTGCTCACTACCTAATTGAGCTACTTTAAATGAACTGCTAATAAATAGCAATTGCCCATCTTTAGATTGATATTGACGCAAGGGGATTTCCGTCAGAGAATGATTTACCATTCTATTAATATTGGCATTGATCTCTTCAACCTCAGCAACAACTATATCATATATGGAAAACTCTCCCAAATCTTCAGCATTATACTTAAATAATTTAAAAAAGGCCTGAGTTGCATCTACAATTATTTTACTTTCCACATGAAAAGCATATGCTATTTCTAGACTATCTTTATCTAAAGAACAACAATAATATTTTTTTCCAAGAGCATAATGTATATTATTACTTCTTCTACATAAGAATTCTTTGCCAAAATTAATCTTTTTCAACTTATGCCCCCCTGTGTCTCATTTCTAGTATTGGAAATTTTTACTTGTTATGGAGTCGTAATCAATATATTCTTTCCATTATAGTAAAGCACCTTCTATTTTTCATCATAAATCAACTTTTTTTTACAGAAGACTAACATTACAATGGAATAGGTAATATATAAAAAAACACTGCAATAAAGTGTGAAATACTTCCTGCCAGTACGAACAAATGCCAAATAGCATGGTTGTAAGGTATTCTTTTCCATAAGTAAAATATACTTCCTAGTGTGTAAAACAAACCGCCCACTAATAACCAAGTCATTCCTAAGGCAGGCACAGTAGCAAGTAAAGGCTTTATTGCAAAGACAATAAACCAGCCCATTCCCAAATAACATAAAGTTGAGAGCATCTTAAACCTCCCTGTAAAAAATACTTTCAAGACAATTCCTATAATGGCAAATCCCCAAACTAAGCCAAAAATAGTCCAACCAAGTACACCATGAAGAGGTACCAGGGTAAAAGGTGTGTAAGTCCCTGCGATGAGTAAGTAAATAGCTGAATGATCTAATATTTTAAAGATTCTTTTTACTTTTTCATTGGTAAAGCTATGATAAAGGGTTGAAGCCAAATACAACAACACCAAAGTCGTACCATAAATACTAAAACTAACAATATGCCAGAAATCCCCATGTAAATACGCCAATACAATTAACAGTACTAATCCTGCAACAGCCAATAACGTCCCGATTCCGTGGGTGACCGCATTCATAACTTCTTCCATCTCAAACCTCCCAAAGATATTTTCTAATCTATTACTTAATATCAAATATTATTTAATCCTTATTTTTGAAAGTCTCTTTTATCATAATACACCCTATAATAATAATTCTCAATCATAAATAATTTTATCCATTTTTTGCAGGGACTATAAATAGTATTGTCGTATATAGCTTTTAAAACTTTATGATAAGAGGTGTTTTTTTTATGAAGCCAGCCCTTTTGGTCATTGACGTACAAAAAGCATTCTTCAAAAATCCTGAAACCACTCAATCCCTCAATCAAGCCATCATACAAATCAATGCTGGAATTGAATTGTTTAGAGAGAAGAAGTTGCCAGTTATTTGCATTCAACATATAGTGAAAGATAGTGGTCTTCTGCCAGGTACAGAAGGCTTTGATCTGCCAGAATCTCTTACCATTCTACCTACAGACCCCCATATCCATAAAACCTATGGTAATGCTTTTAATAAAACCGCTCTAGAACAATTATTACGTGACCAAGATATTGACACTATTATTATTACGGGCTATTGTGCAGAATACTGTGTCTTATCTACCTATAGAGGTGCCCTCGATCTTGATTTTACCCCAGTTCTTCTACGCGGTGCTATCGCCAGCCGTAATCCAAGCAATATTCCCTTTGTTGAAAACGTGAGCGATATTATTTCATATGGAATTTTGAAAAAATTGTTGTCATAGTTTGCAATAAATTATTCTAGGTATCTTCTATCTAAAAATGATATAGAAATAGACTGCCCAATCTTATGGCAGTCTATTTTTTTTATCACTAACAATATTAATTAACTGGTAACAAAGCCTTCTATTTTTTAGGAACGAGGCCTAATACGATGAGTTGGCAGAGCTTGCTTGGGATTATCTGGCCAATAGTGTTTCGGATAACGTCCCATAAGATCTTTCTTTACTTGAACATACGTATTTTCCCAGAAGCTGGCTATGTCCTTAGTTACCTGTATTGGGCGATGAGCTGGCGATAATAAATGTAAGATAAGAGTTATCTTGCCTTTTCCGATTCTAGGCGTTTCTTGTAACCCAAACATTTCCTGCAAACGTACAGCTAATACAGGCATGGTAGGATTACTATAGTCAATCGGTATACGTTGACCACTAGGAACAAGGATATGAGTTGGTGCCCATTCATCTAATTTCTGTCCCTGCTCCCATGTTAGCATCGATCCAAGAGCTGTTACTAGGTTAAGACGCTGTAGATGCTCCCAACTGCTCATACCATATATAAAGGGACCAAGCCATTCCTCTAAATTTGCGAGTAGGGCCTCATCCGACACATTCGGCCACGTAGAATCAACAGAATGCATAAAATCAAGTCGTTGGCGAAATTGGCATGCTGTTTTTTTCCAAGGAAGAAGAGCTAGACCTTCTTCTACAATACCACGAAGAAGAGCAGAGATAATCTTTTCTGGATCACAATTCATCAGAGGATTATTTTCTAGAATTAGTGCCCCTAATTTTTCAACTCGACGTGCTCGCACAGCTTGTGCCTCATGATCCCAAGCAATGACATCCTGTATTTCAATCTGTTCTTTAAAAGAATTCTTCAAGGTTTTCACATGAATAGATGCTGCTAAAAAAATTCGTTTTTCTCGCCCTTGATCGCCCCCTAACTCAGCTACGACTAAATAAGGATCTTTTGCAAGATACTGGGCTTCTTTAAAAGCAGCTCCATGACCATTTCGTAATAGAAAGCGTCCATCCCCCCGCCCTTGAGCAATTCGATCTGGGTAAGCAAAGGCTAGTAACAGACCACAGGCATCTATGTCATCATTATCTCCAGCAGAAATAGAGAATAATTGTTTCCAATGACGAATATCAACCTGAATAGGGTGAAACGCAGTTGGTTCTTGGCGTAATGCTGCTATACGTGATCGCAAATCAGCATCAGGCATTGCTTGATCACCTTGGAACAAATCCCGGTGGCTAAGTAATGCCGCAATTTCACAGGCCAAATTTCCATATCCCAAGGATATCGCCTGAAAAATCATATGAGCAAGACGAGGGTGAAGCCCTGTCTTTACCAACTGTTGACCATGAGAAGTAATACGCCCATCCCCTGACAAAGCACCTAATTGAAAAAGCAACTGCCTAGCTTGCCCTACGGCAGCCTTAGGCGGTGAATCAATCCAGCGTAACTCCTCTGGATTTTGTATTCCCCAAGCAGCTAGTTCTAACACCAAAGACGTCAAATCAGCCTCCATGATTTCGGGAGTACTCCTATCTAGATGAGCTGCTTCTTCCTGTAGCGTCCACAATCGATAGCATGTGCCAGCTGCTAGACGTCCTGCTCTTCCACGACGTTGATCCGCCACTCCCCGTGCAACCTTTATCGTTTCCAAATGCATCATACCAGTACGCGGCGAAAAACGGGGTACACGCATAAGACCACTATCAATTACAACCTGTACTCCCTCCACTGTAATACTAGTCTCAGCAATGGAGGTCGTTAACACTATTTTTCGTTTTCCCGATGCTTCTGGCAAAATAGCCAAATCTTGTTGCGCTTGTGATAAGGAACCATAGAGTTTTCTAATTACTATATTTGACGGTATTCCTATTTTCAAAAGCTGTGACTCTACTCTATGTATCTCTCTTAAGCCAGGTAAAAATACTAGAATATCCCCTTGATTTTCCTCAATAGCTTCCTGTATTTTATGGGCAACAGCCAATTCTATTCGCCCTTCAAGAGGACGCTGTAAGTAATAGGTTTCAACAGGAAAAGACACACCCTCACTGATAATGACTGGTGCATCATCTAACAAAGCTGCCACTGGTGCTGTATCTAAAGTGGCAGACATAACTAGAATTTTCAAATCTTCTCGTAGTACAGCCTGAGATTCTAAACAAAGGGCTAACCCTAAATCCGCATGTATACTACGCTCATGGAATTCGTCAAAAATAACCATCCCAACATTTTCTATCCCAGGATCTTCCTGCAGCATGCGAGTTAGAATACCTTCCGTTATGACCTCAACACTCGTCTTGGGGCCTATGCAAGTATCCATTCTAACCCGATATCCCACTGTCCCTCCCACTTGTTCTCCTAAAAGTGCTGCCATATGGCGAGCAGCAGCCCTAGCTGCTAAACGACGAGGTTCCAGTATCAATATCTTCTTCCCAGCAAGCCAGGGTTCTGCTAATAATCCTAGGGGAAGCCGTGTGGTTTTCCCAGCCCCTGGCGAGGCCATCAGAACCGTATTTTTAGTAGAACCTATTATTTTTCTTAGAGCAGGTAAAATATCATCAATCGGTAGTTTTTTCATTTTGGCAAAAACTTCCTAACCCCTTCTGGTACCTTTTCTATAATAAATTGCTCTATTTTTAATTGATTTCTATTATATAGAATACCAAGATAAATAATAGCAATACCAGCAAAACTTAAAGCAAAAGGAAACAGCATGGAATCATTAAATACACGATAAGCCAGGTGTCCAATATAGCCACTTACCCCGATAGCGCCACACACCAGAAATATTTTTCGCTGTACTAGCACACCCCAAATTAATAAGGCAAAATTAATAAGACAATACAACATTTTAGACCATTCATGATTACTATCAAGCAGGGTAAGGCCTAGCCAAAAAGCGATGGTTCCAAACAAATATCCCCAAAAGGCATAATCTTCTTTATAGTTATTTTTGCGACAATAATAATCAGTAAAAAATGCTATTACCACCATAACTAAGCCAAAAAACAGTGATATCCAACGGGTATCTGTCCAATTGTTTCCCACCCCAAAAACAAGAGGTGTTACATCTATGGACAATATATATATGGAAAAAAACAAAGGCGCTGTTAAGAAAGGAAATTTAAAAAATCGCAACGCCAAACAGGCGCTAGCAATGGTTCCTAATTCAAGCCAAATCCAGCCACCACGTACCCAATCATAACGATCATAATAGTGACCAGGATAAGACTGAGGCCACCACCCTAGGGCCTTCTCTATACCATATATGGCTAAAGGAGTCATACAAACAGCCATGACAATCATCAACCCACCAGCAACTTGTAAGCCTTTTTTCTCCCATAGCCTTCTTCCTACAATAACAAAACAAAATGCGTACACAACAGCAATACTAAACATGCCCATGCCACCAAAAATATCCCAAGCATTATCCATAAACCAGCCCATGGCTGAAATAACAATCAATGCGCCAACATAATAGGCTAAATGAGACATCTGAAAGCCGCTTCTATCCTCTTTTTCCCCATTCCATAAGTTCCATAAGCTTTCCCCTTGTTCCCGGGTAATAATCTGTTTGTTAATTGCTTCTTCTATCTCGTTAAAAGTAATTTTCAATGAAACACACCTCCTGGAAAGTTTATGTAGACTTTCGTAAGCAACCATATATAGCCATAAATAGGCGAAGAATAGCATAACTATAAGCGTTAATTAGAAGGTTGGAGCGTTGTTATACTCATTCTTTGCCATCCTGAAGAGATTTCTGAAAGTCTATTCTACGAATTTTTTGGCGCCTGCTACTATACTCTTTAAAAATACAGATTTAATAGGTTCAATTGCCATGAAAGCTTTCACGGGAGAAGATTTTTCTATCATCGCAGCAATTCTTCCTAATGCTCGATGACTGAGGCGGGAAGGGTCATCAAAAATAAAGTTAGATAACTTCCCTCTTTCTATAGCCATGGCAATCATCCGATCAAAGGTAGTTTCAGGAACAAGCACACGTTTTTCCCGAGGTTTCATACGAATACTATCAAACTTACATGCTGACACACACACACCGCATCCCAAACATAATTCCTCATCACAACGTACGCGCCTGCCACCCTTATTTTTTTGATTTTCGTCCAAACCAATTGCGTCTATTGGACAAGCCTTAATACATAAGTTACAGCCACGGCACTTTTCAGCATCAATTTGTGCTAGCCAATTGGAGGTTACAACCGCATGACCCATGGAAAAGGTTCTCATGGAATGCAGCATACCGCAACAACAGCCGCAGCAATTACAAATAAAGCCCACATTTTTCTGTACATTATCGGCAATTTGTGCCAATCCAGCCTCTTTACATTGCTGCAAAATAGCCATCGTTTCCTGAACACTGACCTCTTCTGCCATACCTTTCTTGATTAGCATTTGTGCACTGCCATTAAAGGTCATACAAGTTTTTTGCGGAGCATCACAACTTTTCCCCAAATGACCCGCTTTATGGCGGCAAGCACATAAAGATAAGCCAATGGTTTTTGCTGATTTGATCACAGAGCTAGCCTTTTCCCAATCTAATATTTCTGTATAATCACCAGAAGGTAACGCTTCTTCTCGCACCAAGGATCGTCCTAGTTGCGTAGTTTCGGCAAATACACTATGGGCAAAACGATCATCCTGAAACATATATTGTTCAAAAAGCTGAGATAATTCTTTCAAAGGCATTTCATCCCGGGTACGCATAAACACAAATTCAAAAAAGCCAATGACAACAGGTGCTAATACCACATAGCACTCTTCCTTGTGCTCTACATCGAATACTAAGCCCTTTTCTGCCATGACTGTTATCTTATAATGCAATGTCTCTACAGGCATATTAAGTTTACGAGCTAGAACTTTTAACGGCGTAGGCCTTAGGGGAATTTGTCTGGCAATATCCGCTTCCTCTACGGAGAATAATAGCTTTAAAATCTTAATAAAGACTGGCGAATAGGGTGCCCCTGTTATGTTATGGTCTAAGCGTTGCTGCAGTAAACGATATTCCTTTTCACTATTAATAATATGCCCCATTTTCTCCCCCCGGTAATTTAGATCAGAATAATAGGCCTTTTCTACCTCTACTATAACAAAAAGACGATTGCATTAAAAGATATAAAGCAATCGTCTATATTATCATCTCCATCTTATTATCTCATTCTTGCATTATTAACCTGTGGATTTACATCACTATGCAAATCTTATCATCTTATTTGCTATGGCTTGCCTGATATAAGAGAATAGAGCAACTTAGAAATATTTTTTAATGTTGTTTGTTTCTGTACGCTTCCTATATCATAGGCTACTTTCGGCATTCCGTAAACAACACAGCTTTGTTCATCCTGACCAATGGTTTTTGCCCCTTGTTTTCTCATATCCAATAGTCCCTTAGCCCCATCATACCCCATACCGGTTAAAATAACGCCGATTGCATTAGCACCTACTTTTTCTGCCATAGAATAAAACAAAACATCTACCGATGGGCAATGACCATTTATTTTTTCCCCCTTAAAACATTCAACGAAATAACCACTGCCGTTCTTATTAATTTTCATATGATGATCCCCAGGTGCAATCAACACCCTTCCTGGTAAAACCCGGTCTCCATTTTGGGCTTCTACCACTTCCAGCCTACATGTATTATTAAGTCTTTGGGCATACATCTTCGTAAAAACCGGTGGCATATGTTGAACTATTACGATTCCCGGCATATCTCGAGGCAGTGAATGAAGCACTTCATAAATGGCTTCGGTGCCTCCTGTTGATGCTCCTATAGCGATAATCGTTGTATTTGCTCTCTCAATCGTTCCACCATACAGCAGATGACTATACTCTTTCTTCATGTGGCCAACTTTTGCCATAGATGCAATCTTTATTTTTATTATTAGTTCCTGGATAAAAACATCTAAGCTTCTTTGGGATTTAACATCAGGCTTATTTACAAAATCAACTGCGCCAGCATTTAATGCCTCAAATACATTTTCGCTTACCGCGCTCACTACCACAGCGGGGAGAGGATATTGTGGCATTAGCTTTCTTAGAAATTCTATTCCATTCATTCTTGGCATTTCTACATCAAGAGTAATAACATCTGGCTCTAACTCTAAAATTTTATCCCTGGCCACAAAGGGATCCGCCGCTGTTCCAACTACCTCCAATCCAGGATCATTTGCTATACTCTTAGCCACTGTCTCTCTAAAAAGTAAAGAATCATCAATAATTAAAACTTTTACTCTTTTTTTTACCATCTTTATCCCCCCTTATTCTTTGCGATAAACTGCTGGCATTATATATTGATATTGAGTTTCATGTCTACTAATTGATTCCGAATGACCAATGAATAAATATCCGCCTGGCTCCGTAAATTCATAAAACTTCTGAATAAGCCTCATCTTAGTAACATGATCAAAATAAATCATTACATTTCTGCAAAATATCACATGAAACTTTCTTTTAAAAGGGAATAAATCATCCATAAGATTAAAAATTCTAAAGATAATTTCTTGTTTTAATTCTTTTGTTATTTGATAATATCCCTCGTTTATTTTTCTAAAATACATATTTCTCCAGTATTTAGGTATTCCATTTAATAATTCTGCTGAAAAAACACCTTCTTCTGCTGCTGCCAATGCTCTAACAGATATATCGGTTGCCAATATTTTTGTATCCCAAGCTGACCTTTCACTTCCAAAATAATCTGCCATAATCATAGCCATCGTGTATGGTTCTTCGCCAGTAGAACAACCCGCACTCCATATCCTTATATCCTTTTGTCTCACAGTCGCCTTTAAATGGGGCAGAACTTTATTTCTAAAGAATTCAAAATGTTCTATCTCCCGCAAAAAAAAAGTATGATTTGTTGTTAGTTTACTAATAAGAATCGTTATTTCGGTTTTAGTCTTATCTGCAAATATATATTTTAAATAATCCGTGAAATTCGTAAAACCTTTTTCAACTAAAATACTGCTAAGCCGTCCCTCAATGAGATTTTTCTTGCGTGAAAGATTAATTCCATAATTAACATACATATATTCTGTTAATTTCTTAAATTCCTGGGGAGTTATTTCTATCATCGTATCACCTGCCAAATAGTAGCCTAGGGCTATGGTAAACCCCTTGATTTATATAGCCCCAGGCAGATTTCTGCATCCTTTAGCAGTCTCTGTCTTTCACTTAGTACTTACCAAATTCTCTATCACTTAGGGCAATTCTAGGCTTTTGCGCTGTAGACGCAGCTTCCTGGCGAGATAACGTCGTACTACTCATCCCTTGTTTGAATTTACCTTTGTCAGCTTCTAGAGTAGGCATCTCAAACATTTCATATCTTCTTGAGTGTACAGCATTTTTTTTCAATTTAAATTTGGCTACCATCCCTTTAAGAATATCAGCTTGTCCAGAAAGTTCTTCACTTGCAGATGCACTCTCCTCGGCCGTTGAGGAATTATTCTGCACAACCTCTGCCACTTGCTCTATGCCTTTATTAATTTCTGCAATAGCAGTAGCTTGCTCATTGGAAGCACCAGAAATTTCACCGACAATGCTGACTGCCTTTGCAACCCCCTGCACAATGTCTTCCAGAGCCTTCGCTGTTCCGTTAGCAATTTGAGTTCCAACCTCGACATTTTTAACAGAGCCTTCAATTAGAGCAGTTGTCTCTTTTGCTGCATTTGCACTTCTTGCAGCTAGATTTCGCACCTCTTCTGCCACAACAGCAAACCCCTTCCCATGTTGCCCCGCTCGAGCTGCTTCAACAGCGGCATTTAGAGCCAGTATATTTGTTTGAAAAGCGATCTCATCAATTACTTTAATAATCTTAGAAATTTTAGCGGAGGATTCATTAATTTCTTCCATAGAGATAAGCATCTTATGCATATGCTGGTTCCCCTGCTCCGCACTTTCTTTGGATTTTATAGCAAATTCATTAGCATGATTAGCTTTCATGGCATTATCTTTTGTTTGAGAGGCAACCTGTCCAATCGACACGGTAAGTTCTTCTATGGCGCTTGCTTGCTCCGTAGCACCCTGGGATAATGCTTGACTGCCATCTGATACCTGTCGAGATCCAGAGGCAACCTGATCGGCAGCATTATTAATCTCACCGAACACATCATTAAAAGAAGTGACTATTAAGTTTAGTGCATCTTTAATCTGAGCGAAATCTCCTTTGTACTCACTGTTAATCTCTACATCAAGATTAGAATTAGACATTTGGTTTAGCACTTCAGATATTTCATTCACATAGGTAGAAAGAGCATCTAACGTTTCATTCATAGCGTTCTTAATGTCTGCATGATCCCCCTGATATTCACCTGTAACCCGCAGCTGTAAATTTCCATTGGCCATTTCTTTCAATACTGCCCCAGCTTCTTTGATTGGCTTTACGACAGCTTCAAGCAGTTGGTTAAGACCTATAATAAGTTCTTTCCAGTCCCCTTGGAAGCTCATCCCGTTGGCTCTTGAATCAAGTTTTCCACTAATAGACGCCTTTACAAGTTCTGCAATTTCCTGATTAACCGCTTTCAGGTTCTTTCTTAGATCTTCTATCGTTTCATTAATAATTCTCTTCTTGCCAGGAAATAGCTCTAATTTGGCATCAAAATTTCCTTTGGCAAACTCCGAAACACAAGACATAGCTTTCATCTTGACACCTATGTGACCCCTAACCATCATATTGATACCCTTTGCCATTTCTCTATAGGCTCCTGCGAATTTTTCCTCAGGCACTATTGTATCGATCTCTCCCATATCATGTTGCCTAGACATGTGATTCATATCTGCGATCAAGCTGTGTAGCACTGTGTTAATTTGGGAAAGAGCCTGTTCCAACCTTCCAGTCTCATCATGTAAATGGTTATCAAAAGTACTATCCAAATGTCCTTCAGAAATTCTTGTTGCCACTGCCACCATTCTATTAATTGGCCTACTAATTATTCGGGCAATCAATACTCCAGCACCGATCGCAAGGCACATGGAAAGCAGGGAAACAATAAGCATGATCATTGTGCTTTTGTCTACTAAAGCACGAGAACTTTCTAGACGATTTTTCGCTTGCAGCATATTAATTTCCATGAGTCGCTGTGTGGCTTTATCTGCCGCATTCCCAATCTGACTTGTATCTGTATTGCCGAATTTCGCAAGTTCCTCTGTATTTTTTTCTACAACTATGGTAGCTAATTTGTCTGTATTCAGCCTGTATTTTACCAATAAGGATTTTAGATTGTCGAACTCTATTTGCTCTTCGTTACCATATATATAGTTTTTTTCATATTGGATTAAATTTTTATCTATTTCGTTAAATAAAACCTTTATTTCTTCCGTTAATTGAAGTTTATTATTACTATCATTTAATCTTATACTACGTGTAAGTACACGTACCCTTAGAAAATCAGATTCGATATTTCCCATGATAGCTAATGCCACCGTATTTTCTTGATACATTTTTTCTTCTTCTTCAGCTAGATTACGCAAGTTAGCCACGCCGAATAAACCAACTGCCCCACCCAGTAAAGATACAAGAACGAAACCAATAATTAACTTGGACGATATGTTCAGGTTATAATACCACTTCATGATATACCTCCTAATTATATATTCAAGTCTATTACACCACTTCACTAATCACATCTATTTCATCATCATTCAGCAATTTATCACAATCAAGTAATAACTTCACCTCACTTCCTGTTTTGCCAATGCCTTTTACATAGCGATTATGAAAACCGATTTTACTATCTGGCGGGGGGACAATATTTTCAGTAGTAATAACTAATACCTCAGCAACATGATCTACAATTAGTCCTATCGAAATATCTTTAATATCCACGACGATAATACAAGTTCGCTCATTATAATCTCTCGGCTCTTTCTTAAATCGTAAACGGACATCTATAACAGGAATAATTTTCCCTCGCAAGTTAATAATACCTTTTACATATATTGGCATCTCTGGAATACTGGTTATATCTTGAATGCCAATAATCTCTGTTACATACTTAATTTCTAATCCATAAGACTCTTTACCGATGGAAAAAGTAAGAAACTTGCCTTTTTGAGTATCCTCAACTGATTCAGATAATGCATCTGCAACATTCAACACTCATTCCCCTCCTTTAATGCATAGTCATTCTCTCCCTAAAATACCATTAGCATCCAAAATCAGGCTTATCCCGCCATCTCCTAATATGGTACACCCAGCAATACCTTCTATCTTTCTGATGTATCTGGGAAGTGCCTTTACAACCACCTGTTGCTCACCAACCAGACTATCGACAAACAAACATGCTGCTTTTGTATCTGCTTCAATCATTACCATAATGCCATCACTAATAGAAGTAACCTGGGTTTGTATATTAAACATCTTATGGAGCCTTATAAGGGAATAGCATTGGCCTCGAATCATAATCAACTCATTGCCATCACCATCAGAGATAACATCCTTTTCATCCATTCTAAATGACTCACGTATGGAAGTAATAGGTATGGTGTAGCGGGATGTACCAACATTAACTTCTATACCATCAATAATGGCCAAGGTTAAAGGAATTTTCACAAATATTTCTGTGCCTATACCTAGCGTGCTCTGTATCGTTATCTGACCGCCAATCTTTTCAATATTTCTTTTTACCACATCCATCCCCACACCACGCCCAGAAAATTCCGTTACTTTTTCCTTGGTTGAGAAACCAGGAAGAAGGATAAAAGAGAATACTTCTTTGTCTGTAAGTTCATTTTCAGGTTTTTTTACTAGGCCTGTTTCTCGTGCTTTTCTCAGAATATTTTCTCGGCTCATACCTCTACCATCATCTCGAATGGTAATGAGTACATCACCACCGTAATTCTGGGCTTCCAAAGTGATCTTACCTTTAGCTGGCTTACCAGCTTCTACCCTGCCTTCTTTATTTTCCAGTCCATGATCCATCGCATTACGAATCAAGTGCATCAGAGGGTCGGATAGCTGATCAATAATGTTTTTATCTACCTCTGTCGTTTCACCGATGATCTCTAATTCCACTTCTTTATTAAGTTTCTTGCTCATATCTCGTACGATTCGATTCATCTTTTGAAAAATCGCAGAAATAGGCATCATACGAATCGACATCACAATATCTTGTAACTCATCCGTAAGTTTCCGCAATTGTCTGGTAGCTTTATGAAAACCATCTAACTGTAATCCTTCTAATTCTGGATTTCTTGTAACCATGGCCTCTGAGATAACAATCTCTCCGACGATATCCATAAGCATGTCCAATTTGCTAACCGTCACACTAATCATATTTTGCTGGCGATTGTTACTACCTAGCTGATTCTGATTCTCCTTGTCCTCTTTCACTACTTCTGCCTGTGGCGCCTTAGCAATCTCAATTGTTTCTTCCAATAAGATTTCTTTTTTCTCCACATGATTCCGATTTACATTTGGGTATTCATCGACTTGCTCAACTTCCATTTTTCGCAAGAAAGCTGTCTGGTTTAGAATACTATCCACTTCAGAGGCAGAGACGGCTGTACTAAAATAGATCAAGAAGCCAACATCTCTTATAATTTCATCACTCTCTGAGCTGTTAATAATATCCTCAGGAAAGTGAAAGATTTCCCCCGCTATGTCTTTAAGGTTATGGATAACCATATAAGCACGCACACTGAGCATTGGGCAATCTTCTTCGAAGAAAATCCTCACACTATACTTACTAATGCTTTCTCTGAGCTGCTCTTGATACCCATCCACATAATACATCGTCTTTTCTTTTGCTTGACTCTCAAGAGGCTCTACATAAGTGTCTTTATAAGATGCTTTCATTTCTTCTAAAAATTTTTCGATTGCCGAAATAAGAGTCTCAGGCAAACCATCTGCTGTGCTATCATCTTCGATTTTAGCAAATTCAATTTTTACAAAATCAATGGCTAACAATACTAGATCGGATAATCCTACGTAATCCATTTGCGTGATTTCATTCTCTCGAATAAAATAAAATAGATCTTCTAACGAATGAGCTAATAATGCAATATTAGTAAACATCATCATCGCAGAAGATCCTTTTATGGTGTGCATAATCCTAAATATTTCATTTACAGATTCTAGCTCAATTTTTTTACTCTTTTCACATTGAATAATAATCTCTTCCAATTGTTCAATAAGTTGGTTACCTTCAAAAAGATATATTTCTAGCATGGGCTCACGACTTATACCATCACCAGTCATAACTATCCCCCTATCTTACCAGAAACCTTATTGTTGATCATATTGAATATTACTTTAATGTCATTCATCTCCAAGATTGTATCTGTCATATCTATCAATATTTTATAAAATTGTTTTTGTTTTTTTGCTTCATTAATCTTCGGTAACAGCATCCTGTTGTGATTTTCGCAATATTCTGTTATTTTTTCATATACTACACACCTTAACGAGGCCTATCAAAATAAAGAATATAGCTATAGCAATTACTTTTAAAAGCCTATATCTATATAAGCACCCCCTAAGAAGTTAATACTAACTTGCCATTAATATACAAAAACAAACAAATTTTGTCAATAACAATATGCATTTTTGTGTCCACCTTTCATAAACAATAGAACCTGTTATTTTCTAATACAAGAATAACAGGTTCTATTGTTTATGCTTTTTTTGTTGCTTTATCACAGAATTCAATGTTTTTTTCCTTACCATATTTACTTCCTAAGTTCTTATCCCTTCTTTTCTTCCGGTTTTGCCAACATTAAATTTATATGACAATAACCATTTGGTGTTCTTTGCAAATAATTCTGATGATATGCTTCTGCCAAGTAAAAATTCTTCACGGGCTCTACTTCCACTACAATAGGCTCTGTATAGGAAGGCTGCTGTTCTAGAATAAACGCTAAAACAAGCTTTTTTTCCTCTTCATCAGAATAATATACCCCACTGCGGTATTGAGACCCCTGGTCTGGCCCCTGACGATTGAGAGTCACTGGATCAATAATTCTAAAAAAGTGTTCTAATACATCCTTCAAGGATAGCACAGCTTGGTCATAAGTTATCTCACAAATTTCTGCATACCCAGTTGTTCCAGAGCAAACTTGCTCATAAGTAGGATTTACTATATTTCCTTGCCCATACCCCACCCTGGTACTCACTACCCCTTTAAGCTGCTGAAAATAAGCTTCCACACCCCAAAAACATCCTCCTGCCAGCCAGATCTTCTTCATCATTACGTATCCTCCTCTCCTGTTTTTTTACATTTCGCTGTTTCTGTTACCACACCTGCTTAGATAAGCTAACATATATTAGCTTATTTATTAAGAAAATTGTAAACTCTCTTGGGCACTCTTTTCCTTTAAATATTTCTCCATTTTACGATGGGGACCAGCAAACGAAAGTCTTTCCCAATTTTCTCGGTTTACCCACTTAAATCCTCGTCCAATAGGCACCTCTTTCTCTGACGTTACTACACAGGAGTAGAAGGATATATCCCATTGACGGTGGCTAAAAATATGGGTACATTCCAGCAATAATCTTTCTAATTCAATGACCTGTCCTGTTTCTTCGTGAATGAACTTGCGAAAGACATCCATAGCCGCTTCGTCCCCTTGGATTTCTACTGTAGGAAACTCCCACATCCCAGCCAATAAGCCTTTATTCAACCGCTGATGTAGTAAAAAAGTTTCTCCTTGGCGTATCACCCCTGCCATAAGACGCACTGCTTTAGGTGGTGCTTTTTTCTTTTTAATAGGCAACTGCCCTTCCAAGCCTTTCCCTTTAGCACAACAACAGGATTTCAATGGACACAGGGTACAGCGAGGTGTTTTGGGAATGCAAATCATGGCTCCTAAATCCATTAACGCCTGATTAAAGTCTCCTGGATAGTCTTCGGACATTTCACCTTCCACCAGTTTCCTTATTACTTTCTTGGTAGCAGGCATAGAGATATCTCCCTCCACACAAAACAATCGGCTAAAAACTCGTAGGACGTTCCCATCAATAGCTGGCTCCTTTTTATTGTAGGCAATACTTAAAATAGCCCCTGATGTATAGTCCCCAATACCAGCAATTCCTATTATTTCTTCTTTAGTCTGAGGTACTTGTCCCCCATAAGATTGGCTTACCTCTCGCACTCCTTGTAGAAGATTTCGTGCGCGAGAATAATACCCCAACCCTTGCCAATGGCGGACCACGTCCTCTTCCTTGGCCTCTGCCAAATTTTCTAAGGTAGGATAACTTTCCATCCAGCGTGCAAAATAAGGCTTCACAGCCTCTACTCGCGTTTGCTGTAACATAATCTCAGAAACCCAAATTTTATAAGGATCTTTATCTTTGCGCCATGGTAAATCTCGCTTACTACATTTATACCAGGCCAATAATAATTTTGCAATTTCCATTTCTTCTCCTTACTACCTTCAATCAGATCATATTCTACGTATACTGTATTCATGTCCTTTTTATTTTTTCTTTTATGTAAAGAACGCACTTTATTTTAGCTGTTTTCTTGTCTCATTGTCAAAAAAGTAAATTTAAATCAGAATAAACATGAAATTTAACAAGGATATTGACTGTAAATATCTAATTATACTATAGAAGAATCATGAAAAGGAGGCGGATAGATTGAAAATCTTATTTTGGGATATTGATGGTACCTTATTGAAAACCGCTAAGGCTGGTTTATATGCCTTTGAAGAAGCAATTGAAGAAACCTTACACACACAATTTGACTTTACTACCATCAAAACAGCTGGCATGACTGACTATTATATTTCACATCAAGTACTGCTTCTCGCCACGGGGCGTGAGCCACCTGTCCATGAAATATGCAATCTAATTAACCTCTATGAAAAAGTATTGCCAAGTCATTTAGCCACTAGAAAAGGTCACCTTACTCCATCAGTAAAAGATATTTTGACCTATCTGCAGAATCGGCAAGACTATGCTTCCCTAATCCTTACAGGCAATACGGAATTTGGTGCGAAAGCAAAACTAAGTCACTATGGGCTAGATGGCTTTTTTAATTTCTCTTCCAGTGCTTTTTGTGATAATTGTTTTAATCGTAGAGAAATATCTCAGCAAGCCCTTGCAAAAATCGAGCAAAATTTTCCTAATGTGGCACTCGATCAGGTTTATGTTATTGGTGATACGCCCAATGATATAGACTGTGGTAAAGCGATCGGTGCTCGGACTATTGCAGTAGCTACGGGTATGTATTCTTTAGAAGAACTGCAGGATCATTCACCCTGGTGGGCTGTATCTACTTTACCTCCGCCTGCAGAATTTGTGGAATATTTACAAAATTAACGACTAATAATTTATCTCCCAAAGTATTGTAATACTATATTGGGAACTAAAGTAGGCTACTTATTTTCGCCTTTATAGAGTCGTTATCACCCTCCCTCCTAATAATCACATTTTCCGTGGGAGGGGTATTTTCCGTATTGTTCTTGGCGTATATTCTTCTTTTAACTACCACTTAGATATTTCGTATACTTTATTGGGAGGTTTTATCATGAATCATGTAATCGAACTGTTAAGAAGACATGTATCCGTTCGAAGTTTCACAACACAACCTGTTGATGATGAATTACTGATAGAAATTATAAAAGCGGGGCAACAAGCTTCTACCTCTAATCATATTCAGGCCTATACCATTATCAGAGTAAAAGATAAAATCAAGAGAAGAGCCATCGCTAAACTAGCAGGCAATCAAGCCTATGTAGAAGAATGCCCCATCTTTTTAGTATTTTGTGCTGATTTAAACAGACTAGGAAAAGCCTGTAAGATGAATAATAAAAGATTTGAAAGCGGTTATACGGAAAACTTCATTCTGGCTACTGTAGATACCAGCTTGGCAGCACAAAACATTATGATTGCAGCAGAATCAGTAGGTCTTGGCGGAGTCTATATTGGTGCATTGCGAAATAATCCTGAGGATGTTTGCGACTATCTTAACCTACCACATAATGTATACCCTGTATTCGGCATGTGCCTTGGATATCCTGAAATCCGGAATAAGGTAAAACCCCGACTCCCCTTGTCCTTAGTTTTTAAGGAAGATAGCTACAATACAGAGGGCGATGAAGAAATTTTACAAGAATATGATAACAGTATCAGAGAGTATTATATAGCAAGAACTAATGGTGTAAGAAATAATACTTGGACGGAAGGTATGTCAACTTTTCTAAAAGACAAACAGCGACCTCATATGAAAGAGTTCTTAAAGACAAAAGGTTTTGAGATGAAATAATTAGTCTATATCTTTACATTATAATCAGAATAATCCTTTGCATTTTTTTACAGCATCAGAACATCATCGAACCACCAAGGCACAAAGGGCTCTATTTATATTTTTTATGTTATCTTTTCTGTATCACATCAGCAGTATTGTGTCTTATGGGTTCGCCATGTCTTATATTTTTCCACATTAAAGAATATATAGATTCTTATACGATAAAAAAAGTCTGATCCATTTTTACACATGGATCAGACTTTTTTATATTCTAGCACTCAGTATTATTTTTGAAAAATTCTCTATGAGCAACTACTTTAAAATAACATCCTGCAATTTACGCTTTGGTACATGATGTTCTTGATTCTTATCACGCCAGTATTTAATATCGTCGCCATTTTCAATTTCATCAATTATAACAATCTCTTTTGGTTTACCCAATGCTACAACCAATAAGATTTCATATTGATCAGAAATCTCAAGGGCAGCCTTCAGCTCCTCACGATGGATACTTTGGATCAGGCAGCCTCCCAAATCCATTGATCTTGCTCCAAGTAAAATGCTTTGTGCAGCAATTCCGTGATCAACGCCACTTGGTCCTATATTCTTATCTTGCAGAATAATAATATAACCAGAAGGTCTTTCTCCTTCTTCGGGTCCTGCCCAATCTTTTAAATAACCAGCCCACAGTAAATGGGGGAATATTAATTGATTTTTTTCTTTATCTCCTGAAATGATATATTTCAAAGGTTGTTTATTAGCTCCTGAAGGAGACAATCTCCCATAATCAACAAGTTCTCTCAATCTTTCCTCTGAAATACTGTGTTCTTCATAAAAGCGACGATAAGAACGATTGGAAACGATTAAATCATAAAACATCTTTTATATACCCCCCATTTTACATTTAAAAATTCCATTCGACATGAAGCCGATAGCAACCTTTAATTTTCAAAATAGTTTTTAGATTCCTAGAGCCCTAATTAGTTCATCCATAAATTCAGGCATTAACGTAGAAGCTAATAACATGAGAGTTAATACTATTAATGCAACGGTAAAAGTCCATGAAACCACATTGTACCATGAAGAATTAACATAGCTACCCATAATATTTTTATTATTGGCGATCAGCACCATAAAAATAAGAATAGGCGGTAAGAGTACGCCATTAATCACCTGAGAAGTCAGCATCACTTGATATAATGACAGGTCTGGCCATAGTACTAATCCTGCACCAATGACAATCAAGGCCGTGTATAAACCAAAAAAAGCAGGGGCTTCTTTGTAGGTTTTACTAACGCCACGTTCAAAGCCTAAAGCTTCACAAACAGCATAAGCAGTACTAAGTGGCAAAATAAATGCTGCTAACATAGAAGCTCCTAATAAACCAAAAGAAAATAGCATACTTGCATATTCACCAGCCATAGGTTTTAATGCCAGAGCTGCATCCTTTACCGTTTCAATGGAAATTTGATTCACATATAAAGTAGCTGCCGTTGCTACAATAATAAAAAAGGCAATCAACCAAGTAAAGAACGCACCAAACATAACATCCCAAAAGGTATATTTATAATCTTCCGCAGTGATTCCTTTGTCAACAATGGATGCCTGAACATAAAACTGACCCCAGGGAGTAATGGTAGTACCAATGACACCAATTGCCATAATGAGAAAGTCAGTATCATGTGAAAAGCTAGGTGTGATCGAAGCCACTAGTACTTCTCCCCATGGTGGATCTATAATGACACCTGAAATAACATAGCTTAAAAAAGTAGCACACAACACTAAAAAAATCTTTTCGATCTTACCATAATCCGCTTTGAGAACTAGCCACCAAATTAATACGGCCATAATTGGCACTGCAATATATTTACTTACACCAAAAATTTCAAAACTAGTAGCAATACCAGAGAACTCGGATGCCGTAGTACCAATATTGGCAATTAACAATACACTCATGGCGAAAAAGGTCCACTTGACGCCAAATAATTCACGAATTAAATCCGATAACCCTCGCCCTGTAACAGCGCCTGTCCTTGCTGATATCTCCTGGGCAATCGCCAAACAGATACTGCTGACTAGTACAATAAATAATAGTCCATACCCATACTTTGCTCCTGCGGCAGCATAGGTAGCAATACCACCAGCATCATTATCAGCAAATGCTGTGACGATACCTGGGCCCATGACGGCAAAGAATAGGCCTAACCGTTTACGCATATCTTTTATTATATTCATTTTTATCGCCCCCGCCCTGCCGTTTTTGTTAGTGCAAACCAGGAGTATGTATCTAGTTTTCCACGTTCTGGCATTAGTATATCAAGAACATCATCCACTGTAACAATTCCTACCATAATATTATTCTCATCAACTACAGGTACAGCTAGTAAGCTATACTTATTAATAACTTCTGCCACTTTCTGATAATTGTCCTCATCTTGTACTACAGCAACTTTTGTATGCATCAAATCTTCCAGCGTAGTTTGAGGGGCTGCGACAATTAATTCCCTCAAGGAAAGAACCCCTTGAAGATGTTCCGCCTCATCCATTACATATAAATAATAAATCGTTTCCGCTGTCGGTGATAATTCTCGCAATTGATTAATTGCTTCTTCAGCTGTAATATGTGAAGAAAACGCAATAAATTCATTGGTCATTAATGCTCCAGCAGTACCTTCCTCATATTGCATGAGTTCCCTAACATCTTCGGCATCATCGCTTTCCATCAATTGCAATAAGCCTTCCGATTTTTCCGTAGGCAACTCGCCAAGAATATCAGCGGCTTCATCTGGCGCCATTTCTTCTAGAATATCAGATGCCCGCTGTGCATCCATTTGTTCAATAATCTCTACCTGTGTATCCAAGTTCAATTCTGCTAAGGTGTCAATAGCTTGCTGGTCATCCAGATTTTCTATAAAATTAGCACGTCGTTTATAATCCATTTCTTCCACTAAATCTGCAATATCTGCAGGATGCAGTTCTGTCAACTGCTGTTTCATACGATTCAGCTGAAGGTTTGAATTCCAACTTTCCAATGGTTTAATAAACTCCAAGACCAGCCAATTTTGTTTAAACTTTGTAAAGAGAAATTCTAAACCCAATCGTCTAAATAAACCACGCACACCAATATCAACAGCTATTAATACCATATGTTGTTTTCCATCCTGAAGGACCCAAGACAAGATAATATCGTTTACCCTTACCATCTTAGAACCTTTTAAATCAATAATCTGTTTATCCAACAACCATTTACTGGCATAAATATCACTTTCAAGCAACGGAATCGTTTGATTTACATTAAAATCCCCTGTAAGTTTTACCTCATAATTATCTTTTAATGCAATCCATTCAATAGGAATCAAATTATGTATTTTATTTGCGTATTTGATACCTATTACTCGCGGATAAACGCCATCCCAGCGTACTGCAATGTCCTTTATTCGACCAAAAGTATTGCCATTTATATCATAAATCGGCTGACCGATAAGTTGGCTAAAGTAGAATTCGCCTACCATTTTTACTTCATGCATATTTTATTCCTCCTTCTTCACCTGGAATCCGTCCCTCTCGAGAGCGAACAGACAATCCTTACATTTATTTTGCTTTATTATACTGCCACTGGGCCCGGAATCCATAAAACCACCTCCATATCATTTGAATTTTCATAGATTAGATAGCAAAGGACCTTCTATGTGAATAAGAAGGTCCTTCTCATGTCGCCATGATAATACTTTATGACCTTCCCCAATCGTTGAGTTTCGGCACTGCATAACGTAGAGGTATTATTATCCTCAGCCACCTTAAGTAAAACCTTAATTCGGTAATACCTGTTCTACCCATTGGCGTCTTTCGACGTTTCCGGGCAGTGGCCTATGTTTATACAGGAGCCTCACCTAACGAAGAAGTTCTATACTATATAATTATTACTAATACTCTTTTGCCCTACTATATTATATAGAACAGCAATAGCATTGTTCATAAAAAAACAAGAAAAATAGATAAAAGCCCCCGTTACCGGAAGGCTTAAAAAGCGAATTTAATACATCCACACCTTCCCCACTCGTACGAGTTTTGGCACTGCATAACGTAGAGTACAAGCTAAAAATCCCTCAGCCACCTTAAGTAAAACCTTAATCCGGTAGTACCTGTTCTACCCATTGGCGTCTCTCGACATTTCCGGGCAGTGGCCTATGTTTATGCAGGAGCCTCACCTAACGAAGAACTATTTCTCTACTATGAGCGTACTACCTTTAAAGAAATGTGTCAATACCTATTTCACTTTTCGTCAAATCTTTAATTTGCCTATTAAGTTGATCTTCAATCACAAAAATGCTCAGCAATAGCGATTATGTCTGTAAATCTCCCTGTATATCTATATTTATCTCTTTTTCTATATAATATACATAATCACATGACTTTCAATTCTATTTTATACTCTTCCCGGGAAAAAAACAGTTCACAAAATCCTTAGAAAGAAAAACGCTACACTTTCTTTAAAACATATAAAACATAATCGAGGCACAAAGAACACAAAGGGGCTATCTATATTTTTTAGTGTTCTCCTTTGCGGAATCAGAAAGTATAACACTTTCTTGATTCCAAGTAAGAGCGACTAAGGCCTTTGCCTGCATCTGAGGACTTGGCACAAGCCAAGTCTTCTCTTATGTGCCACATCAGTGGCATTGTGTTTTTGTGGTTCGTAAAATATTATATTCTAGCATTATAAAGAAGACTTGATTCAGGTGGAGTTTTAACTCTATCTGAATCTTAGTCGCACTTATCCAGGGACTTAGTTGTTCTTAACCCCACTTATATAAGATGGGAGTCTTAGAGCAACTTGGTCATCGGATAACAATAAGCACATTAAATATACTTGCTGTAAAAGTCAGCAAGTATATTTAATGTGCTATTCCATGTTGCCCGAGCTTGATGAATTCACTACTAGGTTATCCGCTGATTCTTCAGGTTTCTTCAGATTTTGAAGCTGAGATAAAAGCATTCCAATAAACATAATCACACACCCCAAGGATTCTTGAAACCCTAATTTTTCATTTAAAATCAACCATCCACCAATAGCGGCAAAAACTGTCTCCATACTAAGAATAATCGCTGCATGAGATGGCTGGGCATTCTTCTGAGCAACAACCTGCAATGTATAAGCAATGCCAACAGAGCAAATCCCACCATATAGAATAGGGATAGCAGCCTGGTAAATCTTATGAATACTTATAGTTTCTATAAACAAGGCTGTGACTAAGCTAAGTATTGAACAGGTAATGAACTGAAAACATGCTAGTTTCAACACAGGTACTCTACGTGAAAAGTGATCAATTAATAAAATATGGATTGCCCAAAAAAAGGCTCCTACAAGTTCCAATACTTCTCCATAGGAAATAAAGAAGCTATCTCTTACACAAAGAAGATATAAACCTACAACTGCAATCACAGATCCAATCCAAGTACTCATACTAACATATTGTTTTAGGAAAATTCCTAAAATAGGTACAAGCACTATGTATAAACAAGTGATAAAGGCTGCCTTACCAGCTGTAGTATATAGTAAACCAATTTGTTGCAACGAAGCAGCAATAAATAAAACTAAACCGGCCCAAAGACCGGCTACTACTACATTCTTCGTGCCATGTTCTACCTTCTCTTGCGTTGGAGAACTATTTTTATAAAAAAGAATAAGGGGTACCAAAGAAAGACTTCCTAGAGCAAATCGGACCCCATTAAAAGTAAATGGACCTACATATTCCATCCCCACTCGCTGAGCTACAAATGCCAATCCCCATATGGCTGCAGCAAGCAAAAGCAACAAATTCGAAGTTAGTATATTCATAAACAACACTCTCTTTACACAAAATGTTTTTTCATAAGATACAATTTACCACATGAAACAAGATTAGTCAAAATTCATTTTCTTAACCTTAATAGCTAATCTTCCTTTTTATCGGGTCACCAAACCGCCCTATGACTCCATCTTTTACAAGTGAGAGCTAAAAGCGGCTCCATGTAGCTATTCTGCTGGTGTACATCCTCCACCTGAACCATTCTTATTATATCATTACATACTTTTTTACCACTTGTGATAACCGTTGGATCCCTTCTATTATTTTTTCTTCCGACATGTTTGAGTAATTTAGTCGAAATGTATTTTCAACTCCGCCATTGGGAAAAAAGGAATCACCTGGTACAAACGCTACATTATCTTTTAGACATTCTTTCAACAACTCCATAGCCTTCATATATGGGGGAAGTTCAACCCAAAGAAATAACCCTCCTTGCGGATGAGTAAAAGTTACTCCTTGAGGCATTGTTTTACCTAGCGTTTCTACCATCACATCTCTGCGTTTTCGATATACAGTAACTAGCTTTTGTATATGAGCTTCAAAGTCAAATACATCCATATAGGTTGCGATCTCCATTTGACTTCTCATAGATGTGCACAAATCAGCACCCTGTTTTATCAATATATATTTCTCAATGAACTTAGCATCAGCAGCAATCCATCCGATACGCAAGCCCGGACAGAAAGTTTTCGAGAACGTACTTGTAAAAATTACATTTCCTGACCTATCCATTGATTTTAATGAGGGAAGAATTTCATTCTCAAAACGTAATTCTCCATAGGGATTATCTTCAATGACTGGGATTTCATATTTTTTTACTAGCTCCATAAACTCATGTCTACGTTCTATTGACCAAGTTTTTCCCGTAGGATTTTGAAAATCCGGAATAACATAGATTAGCTTTATCCCTTTCTGTGTTTCTAGCATTTTTTCAAGTTCTTCTATAATCATCCCCTTATCATCTGTAGGCACTTCTACGAAGCGAGGCCCGTAAGCTTTAAGAGCACTAATAGCAGCCAAATATGTTGGACTTTCACATAGCACAATATCGCCCTCATCCAAAAGAAGCTTTCCAGAAAAGTCTAGAGCCTGTTGTGAACCACAAGTAATTAAAATATTATCTGCACAAACACTTGTCTTAAATACTTGATTCATTCTCTCGGCTATTTTTTTTCTTAGGGGCTCATACCCTTCAGTCGTGGAATATTGAAGGGCTTCTCTGCCCATTTCTTCTAATACTTTTACCGATATTACTTTTAATTCTTCCACCGGAAACAATTCTGGAGCAGGTAATCCCCCTGCAAAGGATAACACCTCTTCCCGCTGTGTGATTTTCAGTATTTCCCGAATCTCGGATGCCCGTAATGAATCCATACGTTTTGCCAAAGTAACCGCCATATTCAAGCCCCTCCTTCATTTATTATCGATCCTTACTATATCCCCATGCCACATCCGTTAATTATTCCGATTGCCTACCGAAACCAACACTACTTGTTCTTCAGGAGGAGAAGCCACCGTCTTACCATTGTTTGCTTTGTTGATGATAATAACTGATAAGACGATGATTATAGCAGCAAATGCGTCACGATAGGTCATTTGCTCGCCAGCCAACATCCAACCGAGAATTACAGCTATAACCGGGTTCACATAAGTGTTAGTAGTAACTAAGGTTGGATCAGCAACTTTTAATAGCCAAATATAAGCACTGAAGCCAATAATAGAACCGAAGAAAATTAAATAACCTAGCGCAATCGCCGAACGCATGGATACCAATGCGAAATCAAGTTGTGGCCCTTCACCTGTTATAAGACCAAATAGTAAGCACATCAGCCCTCCAGTGAGCATTTGCAGGGCTATAGACATGAATATTGCTGATGGCAACTTTGCTACACGGGAGTAGAGTGTCCCTCCCGCCCAAAAAAGCGTTGCAACTACAAGCGCAATATAGCCACTCCATTGGGAGGATGTATTTGATAATTCACCGATGGAATTATTCACTAACAAAGTGATGCCAATAAGGCCTAATACTATTCCCCCAAAAACCATACCGTTTGGACGTTTGCCACCTTGCCAAAGCCAAGATAATAACATCACCCAGAGGGGTACGGTGGCGAAAACAATCGCCGCAATACCACTTGATACAAACTGTTCAGCCCAGACTATACTGCCATTGCCCCCCAGCAGCATTGTTCCGCCAACAATAGCAGCATTTTTCCAGTGTCTTATCTGTGGCCTTTCCACGCCACGCGCAGCTTGCCAAATATACATAATTGCTCCAGCTATCAAAAATCGAATCCCAGCCATCGTAAAAGGAGGCAATGTTTCAATAGCAACTTTCATAGCTAAATAAGTTCCACCCCAAAAAATATATACAACCAATAAGGCTCCCACAATAGGCAAAGTCATTCCCATTTTGTACTCCTTCATCTTTGTTGATAGTATTTTTTATTTATAATTGTCTCTTCTGTAGCAATATGCATTACGGTTTTTTTATTTATAATAGCTTGAAGGAGATAAACTGTAAATATCCAATATAATATTATTATAATACCAATTTAAATATTCAAGGAGAAATGCACCAAATGGATATTTCCAAAATAATTAGTGGTATCCGTGTTAATCAAGCAGATTCAGCACCCATGTATCTGCAAATCGCTAATGGCTTAGCTGCAAAGATTCAAAATTCTACTCTTTCTGTTGGCACCAAGCTACCTCCCGAACGGGAACTTGCCAAGTTATTGGAGGTTAGTCGCACTACAATAATCAGCGCTTACAGACTCTTAGAAGAACAAGCTTTAGTAACAACAAGAGTCGGCAGCGGTACCTATGTGGCTGAGCTAGCAAATACAGATAGGCCAACAGCCAATATTCTTTGGGAGCAATTATTTGCACCCCAATATAAATCACCTCTGTCATCACTGTTGCGCACTTTAGTTGCTACTCCTACCGCAGATGAAACAATCTCTCTGGCTGCTGGTATGCCAGATCCAACTTTTTATCCTCTTGCCATCATCCAAAAAGCTCTTCTATCGGGTAAATATAATTTTGAAAGCTCAGATCTCGGCTACATTGCCACCGAAGGATACCTTCCCCTGAAGCATTCCTTAGCAGCATGGCAAAGTCACCAAGGAATACAAGCCACACCCGATCAAATTTTGATCGCCTCTGGTTCACAACAAGGTCTGTATCTCATCGTAAAAACTTTCGTAGAACCCCGGGACTACGTTATTGTGGAATCACCTACTTACTTAGGAGCTATTCAGGCATTTGAAGCCTCTGGAGCTCGAATTCTGACCCTCCCCCCATCTGATGGTATTAATTTTGAATTACTTGAAGACTATCTAATACGCTATCGTCCTAAATTAATGTATACGATTCCTACTTTTCAAAACCCCACTGGCAGAGTCATGTCTCTACAAGATCGGCAAGAATTAATCCGCTTAGCTGCACGATACCGATTGGTTATCGTAGAAGACGATCCTTATAGCCAACTTTACTATGGTCAGCAGCCGCCCCCTTCCCTCAAAAGTCTCGATACCTATGGCGGCGTAATTTATATGGGCACTTTCTCAAAAATACTTTTTCCTGGCCTACGGACAGGTTGGGTAATTGCAGCCCCACAAGTCATCAATCGATTAGCGCAAGAAAAACAGCATATCGACCTCCACAGTAATAATCTTTCTCAGATTATCCTTCACGTCTGCCTAGAAGAAGGCTACCTAGCAAGTCATTTAGCTACTGTCCGTGTAGAATATAAAAAACGCCGGGATGCTATGGTTAGCGCTATCCGGCGATATTGTAGCGATTACATGAATTTCAGTATTCCTGAGGGTGGTTTTTATCTTTGGTGTACTGTAACTCCTCCTGCCTCGGGAACTGAGTTAATTCGTCGCGCCGCTGCAGTAGGTGTTTCTTTTGTACCTGGTGAAGCTTTTTATACAAATGGAACGAAAAGCAATGAAATACGCCTTTGCTTTTGTACCCACAACGCGGATCTCTTAAAAGAAGGAATACGAAGATTAGGCCGCATCTTCACATCAGGTGCTGCCGATGCCGCCCAGCCCTCAAGTACAGCTGGGCGACCTATTATTTAATAAGCGGCTTATAATCTACTATTTTTTATTGCATTATATAGATTTTCTGTATATTCGCTAACATTTAACTTAATACCGCAGTTTCCTCATTAAAACGTACCAATAATGCCATTTGAATGGAGTAATGGGGCACCTGTTGCAGCAATTACTTCTTCTAAGAGAATTCCTTCGGCGATTTCCATGAGATGTAGTCCATCTTGACGAACTGCAATAACCGCCATCTCTGTGATAATTAGATCAACTTCAGCCTGCGCAGTAAGTGGTAAGGAACATTTTTTTACGATTTTAGGTGATCCATCTTTATTACTATGCTCCATGGCAATTATGATTTTCTTGGCGCCAACCACTAAATCCATGGCCCCGCCCATGCCGGAAATCCGTTTCCCGGGAACCATCCAATTAGCAAGATTTCCTTGTTCATCCACTTCCAGTGCACCCAATACAGTTGTATCCACGTGCCCTCCTCGAATGATCGCAAATGACATCGCACTATCAAAACAGCATCCACTCTCTTGAATGGTTACAGGCTTTCCCCCAGCATTAACTAAATCTTTATCTTCAAAGCCCTGTTGCGGCTCTGGCCCAATTCCCAAAAATCCATTTTCCGAATGCAAAACAATAGAAACTCCGCTCGTTAGATAGTTTGCTACCAGTGTAGGTAAACCAATCCCCAAGTTTACCACATCACCATCATGCAACTCTTTGGCTACTCGTCTTGCAATGAGAGCTCGCTTATCAATTTCCGGCATAAACTTTGCCCCCTTTAACCAGAAAATCAACAAAAATTCCAGGAGTTGCCACATTATCAGGCTCAATTGCACCGGCTGATACGATTTCCTCCACTTCAACAATAACGGTTTTGGCAGCCATCGCCATTAGGGGATTAAAGTTTCTAGCTGAAAAACGATAGATTAAATTACCACTAGTATCCGCCTTATACGCTTTTAACAAAGCTATATCTGCTTTCAAAGGTTCTTCCAACAAATATGTTTTTTCGGCTACTACCACCTTTTGTTTTCCCTTTTCCACAACAGTCCCAATACCTGTAGGAGTTAGAACTCCCCCTAAGCCAGAACCACCTGCTCGAATTTGTTCGGCAAGAGTTCCCTGAGGAGTTAAAATAATGTTTAGCTCCCCATTCTCCATACATTTACCACTGTCAGGGTGCCCACCGATATATGACGTATATAATTTACAAATTTGTTTACCGTCTTGTAGTTTGCCTACACCAATTCCAGGGAAAGCGCTATCATTTGTAATAATAGTTAGGTTCTTGGTACCTTGATTCACTAACGCTTGCACCAAATTATCTGGCGTACCAACGCCTAAAAACCCACCAACCATAATACACATTCCCTCAGATATATCTTTAACTGCTTCTTCAGCAGTACAAAGTTTTACCATAAGCCACCTCCTAAAACGCTAATCATTTGCTATTTTGCGATAAGCAAAGTAGCGTTTTCCTCTTTTACCTCTGTCATTCTCTCTACCGACTGCATAGGTGGCGACGAGGCTTCACCACTTAGCATTCCAGCTAATCCTACAGTTGTATCATGATGATAACCGCCGCACACTTCACAAGGTGCTTCCGGGTTTACATAGTGTTTTGGCTCCGTATAGGTCGTAAAGACACCTTCATAATTTCGCAATACAACTTTACTAGAATTTTGAGAAACCATATATTGAGGCATAACAGGAATCTTCCCGCCACCGCCTGGCGCATCTACTACATAGGTAGGAACAGCTAACCCCGAGGTATGCCCTCTTAAATATTCAATTGCTTGTATTCCTGAACTAATTGGTGTGCGAAAATGTTGTATCCCTTGGGACATATCACATTGATAAAGATAGTAAGGCTTCACCCGTATCATCAATAGTTGTTGCATCAGCTTTTTTATTAGTTCTGGACAATCATTGATACCTTTTAAGAGGACTGACTGATTGCCCAGAGGGATTCCAGCATCAGCTAATAAAGCGCAAGCCTGTTTAGCTGATTCTGTAATTTCCTTGGGATGATTAAAATGAACATTCACGTAGATCGGATGATATTTCTTTAAAATAGCGCATAAGGCAGGAGTAATTCTTTGGGGTAAGACAACTGGCGTTCGTGTGCCGAAACGTATAATTTCTACATGTTTTATTTGTCGTAATTCTTTCAGTATGTATTCAATTAACTCATCACTAATTAAAAAAGCATCGCCACCAGACAAAACCACATCCCTGACTACCGGAGTTTCCCGTATATATTGAATACAGTTATCAATTTGGGCTTTGGTACGTGCCTGGTCACAAACTCCTGCTATACGCCTTCTGGTACAATGGCGACAATACATGGAACATTGGTCCGTAACTAAAAACAGGACTCGATCAGGGTATCTATGAGTAAGACCAGTAACAGGAGAATCCTTATCTTCATGCAAAGGATCAGCCATATCAAATTGACCAAATTCTAATTCCGTTCCTGTGGGAATTGCCTGCTTACGCATAGGGCAGTCTGCATTATTAACGTCAATTAACGTTGCATAATAAGGGGTAATTGCCATTCTTAGACTTTGCAAACAATTGAGAATGCCTTCTTCTTCTTTCTGAACTAGAGGAATAACCTGCTTTAGCATTGCGAGTGAAGTAATTCGATTCGCTACTTGCCATCGCCAATCTTGCCATTCTTCTGCTGTTACATTCGCCCACAAGGGAATATCATGATAATCACGCATTTTATAAGCTCCCTTCGGAATTGACTTCATTCTCTTTTTTCTCTATCCTTGCTGTATAGTGCTTATAATTAAGTAGCATCCTGAGTTAAATCTACTTTTTCTAAAGCAATTAATTTACTTTTCTTAGAAATCTTATACCCAATATAAGTTGCTAAAAATATGGGGATGCCTATATAAGATACGGCTATTCCATACCAATCGACTTCTCCGCCTAAAAAGGCATTATAGTTTTGCCCTATGATTACAATAAAACAAAGTGCCATAGCAAATATCGGTCCAAAGGGGAACCATTTTGCTTTATATTTGAGTATATCTAAATCAAGCCCTTGCTTAATGAATGCTTTGCGAAAACGATAGTGGCTAATGGCAATACCTAGCCAAGCTATAAATCCAATCATGCCCGTAATATTAAGTAACCAAGTATAAGCAGTGCCTTCACCAACTAATGAGGAAAGAAAGGCCAAAAATCCAATGGCAGAGGTAATATAAAGCGAATTAACCGGAACACCCCTTTTATTAACTTTGGCAAATATTTGAGGAGCTTTCCCTTCTTTTGCCATGGCATACAGCATACGGGTAGAAGCATACAATCCTGAATTAGCACAAGATAGCACGGACGTGAGGATGATTGCATTCATCAGCGATGCCGCTGCGGCAAGCCCAGCACGGCTAAATACAAGAGTAAAAGGACTGACAGCAACATTTTCTACGTCACCTTTTAATAAATTTTCATCCGTATAAGGTAATATAAAGCCGATAATAATTAAGGCACCAATATAAAATAAGAGAATACGCCAGAACACTGTATTAATTGCTTTTGGTACATCCTTTTCAGGATTTTCACTTTCACCAGCAGCGATACCAACCAGTTCAGTACCTTGAAAGGAAAAACCAGCAATCATGAAAATTGCCAAGATGGAGCTTAATCCGCCAACAAATGGCGCCTCTTCAAGATGCCAATTTGCAAACCCAGGGGAAGGACTTCCTATACCTAGAATCATTAACGTACCTACCAATAGAAATATCATTACTGTCACAACCTTAGCACCGGCAAACCAATATTCACTTTCACCATAAGCCCTTGTTGATAAATAATTGAGGGTAAATAAAATCACCAAGAATAGTCCGCTCCAATAATAACCAGGAATATCAGGGAACCAAAATTTCATAATTATGGCTCCAGCAACTAGCTCGACTGCTATACAAGTTGCCCAGTTTAACCAATAGTTCCAGCCTATTGCAAACCCCAGAGCCGGATCAACGAACCTTGCCGCATAAGTTCCGAAAGATCCCGGAATCGGTAAGTAGGTTGCCATTTCGCCTAAACTCGTCATTAGAAAGTAAACCATAATGCCAATAACACCATAAGCCACTAGTGCTCCACCTGGACCAGCAGTACTGACTGATGCACCACTGGCTAAAAACAAACCTGTGCCAATAGCACCCCCAAGCGCTATCATATTCATATGACGCGCTTTCAAACTTCGTTTTAGTTCCTCTTTGCCCCCACCACCTGCCTCCTCCCTAAGACTTTGGATTTTTCCAGTTTCCAGGTCGGCATTCATGAAATTCACTCCTTTTTATTTATGTGACTTTTTTTGAATTTTCAATTAATTATTTACCGTCATGTCAATCAATCATCCTAGATCCTTCGTTATTCATAATTGCAATAAACATGCCAATAGCAACATCGCCAACAACAATCACTTGTATGTCATAGACAACATCCTAATAATTTTAATAATTTACCGATATTGGGCACTGCGTAAATACAATGTGACGATACAATACTATTGCCAACCATTTAGCAATTGCTGAAAATTCAGCAATCCGCCCAAAAATCAGCAGAAGCCAGTAAAAATTTGGTAGCAATCTACTACTGGATTTTTTCCGGCTTCCACATATCACCTTGTTAATTATCATAGATGTGAATTAAGTTATGCTAGCTAAACCCAAAATTTTTCTAGCTTGATCCGGGGTAGCAACGGGTCGGCCCAATTCTTTCGCAATCCTTGCTACTCGCTCTACTAATTGGGAGTTACTATCAGCCAATACACCTTTTGTATAATAAACATTATCCTCAAAACCGACACGAACATGCCCGCCCATGATAATAGCCATCGTCCCAAGGGGTAATTCACTACGTCCGATGCCAGCTACACTCCAAGTAGATCCCAAGGGTATGGACTCCACCAAATGCAGTAAATGCCTTACTTCTCCTGGTATACCTCCAGGAACCCCCATCACAAAATCAAAATGCAGGGGCAATTGCAATACTTTATTTTGCACTAAACGTAAAGCATTATAAATCATTCCCACTTCGAATACTTCAATTTCTGGCTTCACGCCCTGTGCTACCATTGCTTTTGCAAATATTTCAACCACGGGCATAGGATTTGAGAATATCTCCTCACCAAAATTAACTGTACCTGTAGTCAATGTTGCCATCTCTGGTTTTAATTCTACTGGCTGTAGTCGTTCCTCAGCCGTCATCCAGGCTGCTCCGCCTGTAGATGTTTGAATAATTAGGTTACTATTCTTTTTGATCAAAGCAATTGTTTCTTGAAATATAGCTTTCGCCTGGGTAGCCTTTCCTTCTTCATCTCTAACATGAAGGTGAATAATGGAGGCTCCCTTTTCAGCACATAGTATCGCTTCATCAGCAATTTCCCTAGGAGTAATAGGCAAATTGGGGTTCTCTTGCCGAGATATTTCTGCTCCTACAGGGGCAACAGTAATAATAAGCGGCTCCAAATTATCCACCCCTTTGCTTTTCTTTAGGCACAACGCAGGTTCCGCTAGCTATACAAACGACAACCGGTTCCGTTAATACAGCCGCTGCCGAATCATGCTGAGCAGACTGGTCTAATGAAATCACTTTCACGGCGATAAATTCCATCCGCCGCGATGTATTACCGAGCTTTACAATCTTGCCCCGAGCCTCGATAAAATCACCTGCATACACAGGGGCTGTAAATTCTACATTGTCATATGCAACAAATAATCCTTCATCACCATCACTGCGAATCAATAATTCAGTTGCCACATCACCAAATAAATCTAACATCCGAGACCCATTTACTAATCCGCCTGCATAATGAGTGTCATGTTCACTCATACGTACCCGTATTAAGACGTCTTCCATGCTCTCCTCTCCTTTATTACACTTAATGTCTAAAGGTTAACTTGTTCCTTGCCGATTTCCCGCACATTCTTGCGTTTTACTTCCTGTACAAGGAAAGACGCTACATGTTCCGCGTAAGTATTCGAACTAAAACCAGCATCATAGCCTAATTCTTTTGCTAATTCATGACTAATTCGTGGTCCCCCCACTACTAACGTTACTTTGTCGCGCACCCCTTCTGCTTCCAGCATATCCACTAGTCTTGTTAGATTCGCAATATGAATGTTTTTCTGCGTTACCACTTGAGATATTAAAATAGCATCTGCTTTAACTTCATAGACTTTACGAATGACTTCTTCACAAGTCACTTGCGCTCCCATATTTACAGCATCAATTTCATGATAACTTTCTAAGCCCTTATGTCCATTAAAGCCCTTTATGTTCATAATGGCATCAATTCCGACAGTGTGAGCATCGCTTTCAATGCAGGCCCCCACAACATTGAGTTTTCGGTTTAGATGTGTGCGAATAAAGTCATCAATTTCTTTTTTGGGCAATACCTCTAACGTAACCTCAGGAACAGTAATCTCAGCAACATTTACGCCATGACTGCATTTCCCATAAACTATAAAAAAACTAAATGTATCGCTAATCCCTTCAGCATGAGCAACGGCTACTTCTTCCAGTCCCATGTTAGCAACCAATTGCCTTGCCGCTTCTTTTGCTGTGCTGGATAAAGGGATTGGCAGGGTGAAAGATAACTGCACCATGCCATCATTTAAGGTGTCACCGTAAGGTTTAACATGCTGTGCATCAATCATTGCCGTTTCCTCCTTTTAATATAAGAGGAATAAAGGGATTTAAATAGTCACTTTCCTTTACAATGACTCCCTGTAAACCTTTGCCGCCTTCAGAAGTCCGCGATATATCAGCAAAATATCCTAATGCCAGGGCTTGCATGAGTCCAACATCAGCAATTTCCTCCAATAAGCTGATTGCCTTTTCCAGTACTTCCTGTGCTCGTTGCTGAATAAATCCATCTTGGCGAAAATAGATTTCGTCGGTAAGTCCTCGCAAATTATTAAAAACATATTTAGCTGACTCTATACTTAGAAACCTGTCGTGAATAAGAGGAGTGTGAATGGCCTCTGTTAATATACCTAAAAGATGCAGACTTTGCCCTGTCATAATGGAACAAACATTGAAAAGAGTATCTTGCACATGACCTTTAAAAATGTTTCCTGTCATATATTTGGTTGGTGGCATATATTTAATGGGACTATGAGGAAAAACTTCTCTAACTAATTGCGCTTGAGCCAGCTCATACATAAAACCATTGGGGGTTTGGGGGTCAATTTCGAAAGCATGCCCAAGGCCCAGTTGCTCAGATATCATACCGCATCGAAAGGCAAACTGTTCATTTATTAGTTCAGAGGCTAGAACCGTGTGGGCACTGCCAATGGCATCTGCTGTAGTTAAGTAGTTGTCTTCCCCTGTATTGATTATAATACCAGCATAACCATTGATTAAGCGGGAAAAGTATTGATCTACAAAGGTACGCTTCATATTGATATCCCTAAAAATAATCCCATACATGGAGTCATTGAGCATCACATCTAAACGCTCTAATGCCCCCATAACTGCAATCTCCGGCATACAAAGTCCTGAGCAATAATTAGTCAAATAAATGTAACGATTTACTTCTTTCCCTACTTCATCTAATGCCTGTCGTAAGATTTGAAAATTAGCCTGCGTCGCATAAGTACCACCAAATCCAGTGGTAGTTGCCCCATAAGGAACATAATCTAATAGACTTTGTCCCGTAGTACGAATAACAGCAATGATGTCAGCTCCCTGCCTAGCAGCAGCCTGAGCTTGGATAGCATCTTCATAAACATTACCCGTAGCCACAATCACATATAGCATAGGTTCTTGCCCCTTGCCTAAATCCGCAATTAGTTCTTCTCTTTCTTTGCGACGCTCTTTAATTTTTTGCAAGGAAAGAATCGCAAGCCGCTGGGCTGTGTTTTTGATTTCTTGTTCTGACACTCTAGGTAATTGCACTAAGTCAATCTCCCTATTTATTACACACTCTGTAAGCTGCTGTGGTGACAACTTCGTATTAAGTATCCCATTAACTAGCCAATACATGACTCCTTTTCCTAATACTCCTGCACTATGCAATTCTTCGACTATTCCATTCACTAATGGCACTCCTGCCTGATCTACTCCATCTATCCCTAGTAATCTTAAAACAGATCGTTCTACTGTCACTGTACTATGAGCATCAATGTGCTCTTGCACCTTGTCAACAATCTGTTTTGCATACTGCCGACCCCTATCTATAATACTCTGATCCAAATTAAGCTTTTTCAATACAATCCCCTCCCGATAAGGAGTTATCGTTCTTATTCCTTTTGAGTAATCCGTATATTTTCAGTTTATACTGTATGGTTTGACGAGGAATACCTAAAGACAATGCTGCCTTGGATATATTTCCTTCACTTCTTTCTAGAGCCTGAATGAGAGTAGTTCGTTCCACATTTGCCAGGATTTCTGGTAGGCTTTTACCGTTCAATTGACAAAATAATTCACTACTACGCTCTTCATAATAGTTGCGTAAATGTTCTGGAATATGTTCTATTTCGATGACAACACCTGATGTGATATTCATAGCGTGCTCAATGGCATGCTGCAATTCCCTAACATTCCCTGGCCAAAAATAATTTAGAAATGCTTGATTCACTTCTCCGCTTATTTTTTGCACTGAACGACCTAGTTTTGCATTATACATCATAATAAAATGTTCCACTAAAGCAGTAATATCACTTTTTCGTTCCCGCAAAGAAGGTACCTGCAGCGCTACCACATTCAAACGATAATATAAATCAATACGCAATTCCTTCTTACGTACTGCCTCTTGAGGATCTACATTGGTGCAGGCAATGACCCTAGTATCTACCTCTCTTAACTTGTTATCGCCTAGACGGCGTAATGTTCCATCTTGCAATACTCTAAGCAGTTTACTTTGCAATTCCATAGGCATGGAGTTAATCTCATCCAAAAATAGAGTTCCCTTATCAGCAAGCTCAAACAGTCCTGGACGATCTTCCGCTCCCGTAAAACTTCCTTTTACAGTTCCAAATAAAATACTTTCCAATAAGGTTGCGGGAAAAGCAGCACAGTTTTGTGCTACAAAAGGTCCTTCCTTGCGAGAAGATGCATTATGAATGGACTGTACTATCAATTCTTTACCTGCGCCAGTCTCACCGATCACCAATACTGGAGAAGAAGTTGATGCTACCCGCTGACTTAGTACTTTAAGCTTAACCATTAGATCATGACTGCCAATAATGTCATTAAATGTGTATCTGGCAAAACTAACGTCTGTCTTCTTCGTTTTCTTACAACTGCTTAATTTCTTATCCAAAAGTACTGCCTGCAAATCCATCACCCGATCTGACATCTCTTTAATTTTTGTTATATCCCGAGACAGATCACAGGCACCAACTAATATACCCTCTCGATATAGTGGGAAAGTAGAGTAATGGATTGTTACGATTCGCCCAGTCCTGCTTACGATAGTTTGTTGTTGATTCAATACTGGCTTGCCTGTAGCTAATACCTCCATCAAACTACTTGTTTCAAGAGTTAATGAAGGGTATACCTGAAGAACATGTTTTCCCATAACCTCAGTAGCCTGCAATCCTTCAACTTCAGCCGCTGTCTGATTATAATAAACAGTTATTCCTTCACAGTTTATTACATGAACGGCTTGATCAAGACGATCCACAACCAAATCAAGACAACTATCGCTGCCAACTAATCCATTGAACAATCTACTCCCCCCCCAATACCTAGTATTAGAACTTCGTCTCTTGCACCACATTCATTACAGGTATAGGCGCTAATGATGCGCCCATTTCCTGAAGCAAAACATTTGGGTCAATGCCTTTGCCTCCTGGATACGTCGGATTTATAGATACCCCTAGTAGAGAAATTTCCTGTATAGCTTGAAAATATATATTGCGTACTTTTAGCTGTCGCCATAAATCAACTGTAATGAAAATTCTACTACCATCTTGAACAACTACTGTAGGTATTTGCTGTTTTTTAAGCAAAGCCTGAGCTAAGCCATCTCCCACAGCTCCTTTAACGATAAGAGCAGAACAATCCTCTTTCATGATTTTTGACCATTCTGTAGTGCTTAATAAAGCTGTATCTACAAAGCATTCTTGACATTGATTATTATTGACTACCAGTACTTTAGCTTTTGAATTTTTATATAGTTTAAGATAATAATCACTGCATTTTGATATCGTTAATTGCTCAACGCGACACTTAGTGATATGAAGTAATTGATTTAAATCACGACTTAAAGTCACCCCTGTGGCCAAGATCACTTGACTGCTAACCAAAGGGTCAGCAGAACTTTGCCGATCGAAGGCCCCATCAATTAGGATACACCTTGCTCCCCAATGGGTTAAGCACTGTAGTACTTGCTTTACATCTTCATTTTTGCTTGGTCCTGCTAAAACTACCTGGTTCACAGACTTTGCCTTTAAAATGACAACGTTACCAAGAGGAGTATAAACATCTGTTTTCTGAAGATAATCCCATACACTCAGATCCGTAACTACCTTTTCAGCAGTAGCCACTATTGTTTGTGCCTGCACAACAATCGAAGGCTTCGCTAGATGAGTCAAAGCATCAAAATGCTCTCCATCGCGTCCAATTGACGTCAGTCCTAATACCAAGCCTCGAGTATATAAGACCTTTTGCATATAATTCAAAGTTACAGTCTTGCCTACATTTTTCGCCATACCAATAACCGTTAGAGCCCTAGGAGTTGCTTTTAAAATTTCATTCCAATCTAACATAATCTTCAAGCATAGAGATCATGAAATACTTGCCATAGAATGGGACTTTCTCGAACTGTTTCTAAGGCAACTATGGCATGATTCCGGCAATAACCATTCCCTACTAACATGGTTACGTCTTTACCTATGCCTTCCGCCCCCAGGGCAGCACCCGTAAAGCTAGTAGCCATACTAAAGAAATATACGGTTCCTCCATCTTTTGTAGCCATAATTGAGGCCATTTCAGTATTCGGTATATTAACGCAATTTATTGTTACATCCACCATCTGTCCATTCGTAATCTCTGAAACAGCCTTCATTACTTGCAGGGGATCAGTAGCATCAACTTGTAGTACTTCATCGGCATAGCCTAAGTGCCGCATTCTATCACAGCTACCTTTACTTGAACCAATACCAATCACTTTACCTGTTACCCCAGCTCTCTTTTTTGCCTCATACAGACAGAGCATACCTGATTTACCACCGCCACCAATGATCAGTACATTTTGCCCCGGCCTCACTAGATGAGCCGTTTGTGCTGGTGCACCAGCTACATCCAATATTGCTAATGCTAGGGATGGGGACATGTCTGCTGGCAGTACTGCATAAATACCACTACTGAATAAAATTGCCTGCGCATCAACCTCAACTTGTTCTTTTTCTATGTGAATTTTTTTAATTTTCCGAATTTTCAGCGGAGTTAGTGACAAGGAAACTAACGTAGCAATTCTATCGCCCACTTTTACTGGTGTTTTCCCGTTCCAGGCAGAGCCAATTTTGCTTACCGTCCCCATTAGCATTCCGCCAGAACCAGTAATGGGATTGTGATGTTTCCCACGCTTCTCCACCATATCAAGCATAATCCGTCCCATAACTTCTGCATCTCTTTGGGCATCTTTTTTTATTTGCGTAAAACTTGCTGCATCAATATTCAGGGTATCCACTTCAATCAGCAACTCGTTATCATAGATTTCCATGGTATTATCAATTTTCCATGCTGGTTGAGGTAAAACACCTTGAGGCTCTATTACTCGATGAGTACCATAAAGACAACCATTTTTTTCCATTTTTATTCCCTCCAAAATATATTCTGTAATCTGGAATATAATCCTCTTTTTAAAACACTCTTTAGTCTATCCGACCAATCTTATAAACGTTAACTTTTTACAAAGTTATCGAACTCACCTCCAACCATTGCTAATGCCAAACGCGCCTAAAAGTAACAGTCGATGATTTTATTTGGAATGACCTAATAAACTACTATGCAAATTACATACCAATCCAAAAACACTTCCTGCACGCACTAATTCCTCACTATATATTTTCATATTTATTCAATAAATGCCCAAAATTCGGCATGCACTGTGTGTTGTGTATGAAAACCTATATATAAATGCCCAAAATCCAGCATAATCCTGCCAAATTTTGGGCACTCGTATAGACTCTTATATAATTAAATGGAGAAAATAAAGATCACCGTGCAATATCATCCACATCAAGAGAATTATTTGATACTAGATGAATCACAATACGATAAGGTAAATTTACAACTTGCTGAGGAGGTTTACTAATCCATCCAGTCTGCACGCCAATCTGTCGTGGGGAATCATCCTGTCTTATGCGAATTTTTCCATCTTGAACTTGAATAATTGCATATTCAGTTTGGCCACCAATACGAAATTCTTCATTGTAACCTGGTTGAAGGGTAACTGTTTTATACAATTTGTTATCAACTCGAATTTCGGCAACGGTATTAGCCTGGGCTGGAAAGAGAATTATACTAAGAATTATTCCTATAAGAGATAGTATTAAAAGTATCCCGATCAGCCATTTATCGCCCAATGTAATTCCCACATTTCTCATCAAACATCCTCCAAATGGCTATTGTATATTGTAAATTGTATCTAATTTCTCGAAAGAGTGCAAATCAGTTTTTTCCGCTGACCATGTCCCGCTTATCCCATTACACAGGTAACACTAATTGAATAAACCGATTTAGGATAGGAGACAAATACTTATTTTTATGATAAATAATGCTAAACTGTCTTTTAAAAGATACCTCATCTATCTTTATAATAGCCAGCTCTCTTCGCTCTACTTCCTTGTGTACTGCCATCCATGACATTACTGATAAACCTAGACCAGCAGCTACAGCATTCTTGATAGTCTCCGCATTATTATAAACCCCAATAATGCTCCAATTGATTCCCCTATCATGCATCACAGATTCAAATAACTTTCGTGTGCCGCTTCCTTCTTCTCTCAGGAGAAACTCTTCATGTTCAAGTTCTGCTATAGAAATTTTCCCTTCTTTTGCAAAAGGATGAGAAACAGAGCTGACTAGTACAAGTTCATCTTCCATAAAAGGCATATGCACTATTCCTTGGGATTGAACCTTACCTTCTACAAGACCTATATCTAACTGATCCGCTAGCAGCATTCCTTCAATTACGGTTGTATTGTTAACAGATGATACTACTTTGACTTTAGGATTATAGCGCATAAATTCCCCTATCATGCTATGTAAGATATAAGTTCCGACAGTAACACTAGCACCGAGCCGCAAAATGCCATTATCATTAACTTCTTTCATAGCCTCTTCTACTTCTTGGTTTAAATTAACGATATGACGTGCATAGGTTAACAACTTCTGACCGGCAAAAGTAACAAATAATTTCCGGCCAAGCCTCTCAAACAATTTTACATGATAGTGCTTCTCTAGCTCGAAGATTGCCTGGCTAACGGAAGGCTGTGCTATATAAAGTTTTTTAGCTGCAGCTGTCATATTACCTTCATCACATACGCACAAAAAAACATATAAATGCCTTAACGTCATCATTATTCCCCTTTCAATAGGCATTTACCTATCATTCTAATTACATTATAGTATTTTACATATTCTTTTTCAAATGATAGTATCATAGTCAGCACAAAGGGGGTCCATATGATACAATTCGATACTATAAATAAAACAGCTCCAGGCATTGCTATCATTACTATCATGGCTATTCCAGCCTGGTTTTTAGGGAGTAAGATCCCCATAGTAGGAGGCCCCGTATTTGGAATATTATTAGGTATGATAATGGCTTTTTGGCAAAGACCTCTCTATTTAAACCAAGGCATTAGCTTTACTGCTAAAAAAATATTGCAATATGCCATTATTCTTCTTGGTTTTCAAATGAATCTGTTTCATATTTTTACAGTAGGCAGCCAATCTTTGCTGATCATGATTGCCACCATCGGCGCTGCCTGTGTTACCGCGTGGTTAGTAGGCCGTTATTTACAGCTTACTGGCAACATAAGTACTTTAATAGGCGTAGGAACAGCAATCTGTGGCGGTTCAGCAATAGCAGCAACAGCTCCTGTAATCTTAGCAACGGATAAAGAAGTTACCTATTCCATATCAACCATCTTTTTGTTTAATATCGCAGCCGTATTTATTTTCCCCTTTATGGGGCATGTTCTAGGGATGAATGATATTGGTTTTGGCATGTGGGCAGGGACAGCCATCAATGACACTTCTTCCGTGGTAGCTGCAGGATATTCTTACAGCCAAGCCGCAGGCAATTTTGCCACCATAGTAAAACTAACCCGTACTCTCATGATTATACCAATAACATTAGCGCTTGCTATTTATACTTCAAGAAAAAATCTAAGTAATAGTACTTTCAGCTTTGCCAAAATATTTCCCTGGTTCATATTGGGCTTCTTATTCGCTTCTATTCTAAATACTATAGGACTTCTTCCTTCATCTCTTTCCCAAACCCTTGCCCAAATGGGAAAGTTTTTCATCGTAATGGCCATGGTTGCTATCGGGATAAACACCCATTTGAAACAGCTCATCAGCAATGGCATAAAGCCTATCATTCTGGGACTGTCTTGTTGGATAGTTGTAACTCTTGTATCCCTTGCCGTGCAGCATTATTTGCAGATATGGTAGTAACATAGGATAAGAAAAACGCTTCGCACCCTTCAGAACATACCAGAAATAACTAAACCACAAAGACACAAAGAACATAAAGGGATTGGTTTATACCTTTTTGTGTTTTCCTTTGTGTGACGTATCAGCGGCATTGCGCCTTTGTGGTTCATCGAATCTAATAATTAAGAGCCTTTGACGCTGTGTCAAAGGCTCTTAGTTTGTAAGTTACTCCATATTTATTTCACATTTTGATTATATTGCATATATACTACATGAGTTTGGAGATATTCTTCTAAGCCATGTTTGCCATCAGCACCGCCAATACCTGATTTGCGCCAACCAGCATGGAAACCTTGCATGGCTTCGAAGTTTTCTCTGTTCACATAGGTCTCACCAAATTTAATTTCTTTGCAAGCTCTCATGGCAACGTCAAGACTTTGGGTGTAAATCGAGGAGGTCAAACCAAACTCAGAATCATTAGCCAATTCAATGGCTTCATCTAAATCTTTAAAGGTGGCAATTGGCAATACAGGGCCAAAAGTTTCCTTCTGCATAATATCCGTACTTTGTTTACAATTAGTGAGTAAGGTAGGCTCATAATAGTAACCAACTTTTCTATCCGAACGCTTACCACCCACAACTAAAGTTGCTCCATCTTTAATGGCTTGTTGCACTGAGGCTTCTACTTGTTCTAACTGCTGTTTGCTCACCAAAGGACCCATATCAATATCAGCATCTACCAGAGGGTTACCGTATTTCACATTCTGCATAGCCACCGTCATCTTAGCAATAAATTGGTCGGCAATGGACTCATGAACATAGACTCTTTCAGCACAATTGCAAACTTGCCCAGTATTAATAATGCGGGAATCACATATCGATTTTACAGCCAGATCAAGATCTGCATCCTTCATTACAATGGCAGGAGCTTTGCCGCCTAACTCCAAGGAAACCTTTGTCACATTCTCTGCCGCAGCTCTCATAATAGCAATGCCACCCTCTACGCTTCCCGTAAAACTTACCATACCTACCTTAGGATGGCCAGCAATGGCATTCCCCACTACAGAACCTGCACCAGTTACTAGATTGAAAACACCTTTTGGTAAGGAAGTCTTCGCAACGATCTTTGCAAATTCAAAGGCGTTATTCGGAGTCTCACTGCTTGGTTTAATAACGATTGTATTCCCAGTTACTAAGGCAGGTGCCATTTTACGAGCAATTAAGAAAAACGGAAAATTCCATGGTAAGACGCCACCAATAACACCGATTGGCAATTTAAAAAGGAATATATTCTCATTCGAGCGGTCACTCTGAATAATTTCCCCTTCATAGCGACGAGCAAACTCTGCCATATAATCCATATAATCAGCTGTAAAATTGGCTTCCACTCTAGCAAGAGGCATTATCTTCCCTTGCTCTTCTGCTATAACACGGGCAATTTCTTCCGCGTTTTCTCTTATGCCTTGAGCAATTTCCTTAATGTAGCCAGCACGTACAATGGCTGGAAGTTTCGCCCAAGATTTTTGCGCTTGTTCGGCTGCCTTTACAGCAATATTCACATCTTCCCGCGTTCCCTCAGGGATCTCAGAGATAATGGCTTCAGTGGCTGGATTTATGACCGATATCATTTTTCTTGACTCATTAGCAATAAACTCACCATCAATGAACATTTGATAACTTTTCATTTTCATTCCGCCTCCTACTTTTTACTGTAATGTAACCAAACATTTTCGCCTACAAAGAAATGCTCCTGCCGTCCTCATCAACCCTTACCATTTCTGTCTCTTTAACCAGCAGGTATCTTCATCGTATACCTTCTCTATCCAAATACAATCTCCTGTCCCGATTTGATTGTTAGCAAAAAATTACCATGATTTGGGTAAATTCTTACCATGACTATTTGCCTGTTAAATCATTCATTAAAAAGAAGAACTGCAATCAAAAATGATTGCAGTTCTTCTTTTTAATGAAATCCTTGTTCTGTTCGTTCGATAATCTCATCTTGCAGTTCCTTACTTAAATTATGAAAATGATCACTATAACCTGCCACACGTACAATTAGATCTTTATACTCCTCAGGATGTCGCTGAGCATCTAATAATGTTTTAGAATCAATCACATTAAATTGAATATGATGTCCATCCAGATTAAAGTAGGTACGAACTAAGGATACCATATTTTCTAAGCCTTGATCACCAGCAACAACGGAAGGAGTAAATTTCTGGTTGAGCAAGGTCCCCCCTGTTTTGATGTGATCCATTTTTGATGCGGATTTTATAACAGCAGTAGGCCCCTTTCTATCAGCACCCTTCTCAGGAGATATTCCCTCAGACAAAGGCTTGTAGGCTTTTCTGCCATTAGGACTTGCCCCCATGACCGAGCCAAAATATACATGGCAGGTAGTAGGCAGCATATCAATACCGTAAACCCCGCCTTTACGCGTCTTTCTGCCCGCGACTTCGTTATGAAAAGCATTAAATGCTTCTACCATAATATCATCAGCATAATCATCATCATTACCGTATTTGGGTGTTCGATTTGCCACTAGGTTATGAATGTAGTCATGACCTACAAAATCATCTTCCAAGGCCTGAAGCAGTTCTTTTATGTTAAAACGCTTCTGATCATAAACATTATACTTAAGGGCTGACAGACAATCTGTCAACGTCCCTATGCCTACTCCTTGTATATAGTTCGTGTTATAAAGGGCTCCACCCCCATTATAATCCTTGCCGCTAGCGATACAGCCACTGGTAATAATTGATAAAAAAGGCACCGGCATATGTTTTCCATAAAGATGTTCAATAATATGATTGCCTGTAATTTTCACATTGATAAAATAATGAAGCTGTTTTTTGAAGGCTTCAAATAAATCTTCATATGTCTTGAAATCTTCCCCATAACCAATTTGCAGGCCTAGCTGTTTCTTGCCAATATGATCAAAACCATTATTTAGTGTTAATTCTAACACTTTGGGCAGATTAAAATATCCTGTCAGAATGTAAGCCTCTTTACCAAAAGCACCTGTTTCCACACAACCGCTGGACCCGCCCTGCCGCGCATCTACAATACTCTTGCCTGCCCGTAATAGTTCTTCCACAATCGCTTCTGTATTATAAAAAGCTGGCTGCCCCCAACCTTTACGAGAGATTTCACAGGCTTTCTTGATAAATAAATGAGGTGACTTCTTGCTGATCTGTACATTGGAACTAGGCTGCAATAACTTCATTTCATCCATGGTTTCCAGTATTAAATAGGATACTTCATTAACACCATCTGATCCATCATCCTTCACTCCACCTGTGTTTAGGTTCGCAAAATCGGTATAGGTGCTACTTTCTTTTAAGGTAATCCCTACTTTAGGAGGTGCAGGCTGATTGTTGAACTTCACCCATAAACATTGTAACAGTTCCTTGGCCTTTTCTTTAGTAAGAGTTCCATCCGCTATACCCTTTTTATAAAAAGGATATAAATGCTGATCCAGGCGTCCAGGGCTTAAAGCATCCCAGGGATTTATTTCTGTAGTAACACCAATATGCACAAACCAATACATTTGAATCGCTTGAGCAAAGGTTTCTGGTTTATGGGCAGGCACTACTTGACAATTTGCCGCAATTCCCAGTAGTTCTGCCTTTCTATTTTCATCTGTCTCATGTTTTGCCAGTTCCTTGGCATATTGAGCGTAACGCTTTCCATATGTCACAATGGCGTCACAACATAGTTTCATAGCATCCCACTGGCTCTTTTTCTCATAAGCCTGTGCATCTTCTAAGAAATCAAGAGCTTCTATATGCTCCTCGATATCTGCCTTAAAATCTAAGAAGCCCTTAGCATATATTTTCCCATCTGCTACTGTGTGCCCAGGGCCTCTTTGTTCCATAAATTCCGTAAATATGCCGCTTTCATAACAATCTAGCCATTCAGAAGACATTTGCGCTAAAATATTCTTGCGCATGGATCGGTTCTCCCAGAAAGGAATAATTTTTTCCCTTTGCACTCTTTTAGCCTGTTCATCCACCTTAAAGAATATTTTCTCTCTTTGATCCATAACCTCAAGATCTTCTTCTGTGTGACAACAAAGTTCTGGAAAACTAGGTGCATATTGAGGCTGTTCACCTTTCTCACCAACAATTAGTTCTCCCTCATTAATGCACAATGTTTTGTTTTCCATAATATGCTGAAAGGTAAGAGCTCGCAACATGGGGGTTTCCACCCTCCCCAAGTACTTTTCATAAGCCTCTGTGACCAATGTTGCCCTTTCAATTGACAAATGAGGTTCTGCCTTTACACTTTGGTTCCTGAGTTTCTGAATCCTTTCATTTATACCTCTTTGCTCCACAATTTACCCTCCAATCTTTACTTCATATTGTTCTTGTTGAAACATGGACTGAATCTCTTCTAGTCTCAGGTCAGATGGCCTACTTAATGTAGCTAAAGTTTTTTTTATATTCATCTTTTTATACTTACACTGTCCCATATGGTGATAGGGCAATAAGCTGATAGAATCTATCCTAAGATTGGCAATAAAGTTCATAATATCTTGGATATGTTCATCATTGGTGTTGATCCCCTCAATAAGGGGTAGTCGTAATTGAATGTTAGCACCATGATTGGATAACAATGCTAAATTCTCTAGTATTAAAGCGTTACCCCTCCCTGTATACTCCTCATGTGCCTGGGAGTCCATCAGCTTAATATCATATAAAAATACATTGACATCTTTCATAATCCGCAGGAAATTCTCGCTAGGTGCATAACCGCAAGTATCTATAGCAACTGCTATACCTTGTTCTTTACATGCCTGTACAAGTTCCTCAGCAAAGTCAATTTGAGTCATCACTTCGCCACCAGACAAGGTCACCCCGCCCCCTGATTGTTCATAAAAGGCCTTATCCTTCTGAATCTCTTTCATTAAATCTTGAACGGTATATTCTTGCCCAGCAACTTCTCTGGCATTGTTATAGCAATGATCAATACACATCTCGCAATAATTACATCTACCGTCATCATACAGCAGCTGATTATTCTCCCTGCGGATAGCTTGCTGGCTGCAATGTTTTTCACATTGGCCACAGAGAGTACAACGATCCGCATCAAGCAAAATTTCTTTTTGGTAACTTTGGCTTTCTGGATTATGGCACCACTGACACGTAAGAGGACAACCTTTAAAAAATATGGTGGTGCGAATGCCAGGGCCATCATGTACGGAAAATTTTTGGATGTTAAATAGTAATGCTTTTCTCATTTACTCACCTCACGCCTATAGAGATGGATTTTACATTTTAAAAGGATTAGGAGAACTAACAACCAACATCTTTACTATTTTATTAGTGTAATTGGCCCAATTATGTACTGTAGAAGAATTGTAATGAGCAGAATCTCCAGGGAATACTTCAACTTGTTCATTGTTGATAAAAAGAGTTAAGATGCCCTCTAAAACGTAAATAAACTCTTCTCCCTCATGTGCATACTGGCTTATATCTTCATCACTATTAATCGGTAATAACTCTACCAATCTAGGCAATAAGCTTTTATCTGGTGCACCATTCGTCAAGTGATAATGGATAAATCGAGAATTGACGACTTGAAATACTTCCTTTTCATAGCTTCGTAAAACATAACTCTCTTTTTTAGCAGGCCTGGTAAAAAAATAAGTTAACTCCACCCCTAAAACTTGAGCAATTTTTTGCAGTGAATCCGTTGCAATATTTGTCAACCCACGCTCTAACTGAGATAAAAAACCAGTAGAAAGAGTAGTTAACCCACTTACATCCTTCAATGTCATCTTTTTTTGAGTTCGCAATTCTTTTATTTTTTTTCCAATGTCTTTATTCATATTTACCCTTCTCTTTTTATTCTAAAATTTCTTAGATTACTTTAAATACACTATATAACATCAATCCATAACTTTCAATTATTATTTCAGGTAGATGAACATAAATTTCATTACATGAATTATTTCTTTTAAAATTGGCCTTTTTATTTATCTTTATTATTAAAATGAATATGGCAATAAGAATAAAAGACTGGGCTTGTGCCCAGTCTTTTTGACGAAGGTGGAAGATCAGTACTTTTAACTTGAAATCAAGAAAGTGCTATACTTTCTTGATTCCAAAAAAGATTTGAACTGTGCTAGTTCAAATCTTTTCTGCATTATTCTTGAGAAGGAAATCTAAGAGAAAAAATACTTCCTGCAGCACTTGTCTGAATATCGAGAAGCGCATTATGTCTAGCAGCAATTTGATAGCATACAGAAAGTCCTAAGCCTGTACCTTTCTCTTTTGTTGTAAAAAACGGAGTACCTAGTTTTTCTATTATTTCTTTAGGGATTCCCTCTCCCTCATCAATAATCTGCAATACAACATAACTTTCCTCTTTATATGTTTTAACAATAATTTTCCCTTTATTCTCCATAGCCTCAAAGCCATTTTTAACTAAGTTAATAAGTGCTTTATGAATATCAATCTTATCTACTAAAATATTCGGAATAGGCTGCAAGGAAAATTCAATAGAATGTCCTATTTCACTAGCCATGGCTTCTACAAGAGGACTGATATCCTCGATGATTTCATTTATATTTTGTATAGCTAAACCATTCACTCTATTTTTCGCTAGAGCAAGAAAATCTGTAATAATTTCATTTGCCCGATCCAGTTCTCGAATCATCATAGAAAATTGTTCTGTATATTCACTAAAATTAGGTTTTTTTTGCATAAACCGTAGATATCCTCGTACAGTCGTCATCGGATTACGGATTTCATGTCCAATACTAGCAGCTAATTGGCCAACAAGATTTAAACCGCTTAACCTTTCAATGTGGCTTTTTAATTCGATTGTTTCTGAAATATCTACAACTGTTATGAGAATCATCTTTTGTCTATTCCATAGTAGATATTTTATAGTAATTAGTGCCATTCTCCCATCTTGGGATCTTACGTTAAATTTGCACTTATAATCTTTTACACTTTGATTATAGCGTAAACTCTTTCTTATGCTATTAAAATCTTCAGGAAATATCATTTTTCTTAATCGATTTACATTCCAACTGAGAATTGCCCTGCGATCATATCCTGTCAGCACTAAAAAGCGATCATTTACCTTGATCACCTTTTGTGTATCTGCCATTATAAGTACCATCGGACAGGGACTAGAAGAAAATAGTTCATTAAAAGCATCATTACTATTTATTACATTTTCAAGTTTTTGATATGGACTTTGTGTAGAGGAATCTATACAAGTAGTACTTTTTTTGTCAGTGAGAACAGACACACCGTGACCTCCTTAATATACCTCCAAACACCTATTTTATCTAGGCTCGCATTTCTATAGATGATTCTGTAGAAATTGTCGGTAGTAATATATCAGTATCCAGCATTGGATTCTTACCCCTTTTCTTCTCACGTTACGAAAAACATTTTATATATTGTCTGAATATTTCGCTATTATATTTCTAAATCCTGCTAAAAACCCCCATCAAAAACCGACAAATAACCTGTTAAAAATTCATCTGTAATCATCTATCATGTATATAGATGACGTGACCCTGCAGCTTTACTAGTATTATATTTACACTTATTATAAACATTGTATAAAAAGGGCTGTAACTATCTCGACAAGTTACAGCCCTTTCCAACTCTATATAATTAAGTTTCTAGAAAATCATCCTTTCAACTTATGAGCGCCGATAGCAAATAATATATTTGCTACTATAGGCTAATAGGGAATCCGTAAGTTTACCAAAAACAGCAAATAAAACAACACTCCCTAAAATAATAGCGGGGCGTCCAGTCATTTGTCCATCAATCATTAAGAAACCAAGACCTTTACTTGCTCCCATAATCTCAGCAGCAACAACAAACATCCAACCTAAGCCCAAACCACTGCGCAAACCCACAATGTAAGACGGCAGGGTTGCCGGAATAATAATCTGCTTAATCATCTGAAAAGAGTTAAGCCCAAAAACGTGGCCTACTTCGATCAATTTTCGGTCAACATTTTGGATGCCACTCATAAGGTTTAAATAAACAGGAAACAATACGCCCACAGCAATTAATGTAAGTTTAGAAGTCTCATAAATACCCATCCAAAGGAGAAATAAAGGAACCCAGGCCATAGATGGAATATTCCGCAGCGCTTGCAGAGTAGGATCAAGTAAGCGACGATAGGTAGCAGAATATCCTGTTATTGACCCTAGCACCGTCGCAATGATGGCACCTATGGCAAAACCAACAATCACTCGGTACAAGGTAATACCAATATGAGGTACTAATTCACCTCGTAATAATAATTGATAAATGGTTGCTATTACAACAGACGGTGCTGGCAATAGATTGGCTGGGATGAGGGCAAATCTTGCCGCCACCTCCCATCCTATTATGAACAGCAGCGGCAATATCCAGCTCAACCCCCATTGACCATAGACTCCGCTGTTTTTTTTGTTTGCAACGTTACCTGATAGAATTTGTGCATTTGCTTTGCCTACTATTGCCTCAGAGGATTCGGACATGGTATCACCTACTCTTTACTAATTTTGTTTATATACTGGGAATCAATTAAATCATTTACAATTTTACTAATATCTGTACCTGCATTTACAATGCCGCTTTTTAGCAATATATCACCTGCAGCAGTAATCGCTTTTTTGTGTTCCTCCCCAATTACAGGATTACTCAAATCTGTACGCTCCAGCAATTTAGCAGCTACCTTACTATCTAATTTTGCTTCTTTTTCTACGATCTTTTGATACTCTTCTTTATTGGCAACTGCCCATTTACGTGCTTTTTCATAAACTTTTAGCACTCTCTCCACTTGTTGAGGATTTTGTTTTGCAAATGCTTCCCGTACATTTAACACTCCATAAGTATTCAAACTAGGATCTCTAAAAAATAATAGCGATCCTTTTTCTAATTCTGTCTGTGCCATAAGTGGATCTAAGCCAGCCCAAGCATCTACATCGCCTTTTTCTAAGGCGAGTTTACCATCTGGATGCTGTAAAACAATTAATTGTATATCTTTATCAGTTAAACCGTTTAACTCCAAAGCTCGCAGAAGAAAGATATGTGGATCTGTTCCACGAGTCACTGCTACTTTCTTGCCTTTTAAATCACTGACTTGTTTTATACCAGAATCAGGCCTCGTTACCAACGCAGTCCATTCCGGCCTAGAATATACATATACAGACTTAATCGGATTGCCATTGGCTTTACCGATTAAAGCTGCTGCCCCTGCCGTAGAACCAAAATCTACACTACTGCTATTTAATAATTCCAGAGATTTATTACTCCCTAAGCTATGTATCCACTCAATTTTAATACCATCTTTGGCAAATTCTTCTTCTAACCAGCCTTTTTCTTTTAGCACTAAACTAATAGGATTATAGTATGCATAATCCAATTTAATCGTTTCCAGTTTCCCCTGAGTTGAACTGCCTCCGCCGCATCCGGCTAAAAGAGAAGTGATAAATACGAGCATAAGAAATATAACTGCCTTTTTCTTCATCTGTTGCCATGTTTTCATAGTAAAAACTCCCTTTATCTTAATTATTAAATCGCATATACAAATGGTCGGTCCTGCTCCTTAAAAAATTCATGATATATTATTTTTCGAACTTGGCTAAAATCGTCGCTCGTCCGATCTCGGGGGCGAGGCAAATCAATAGGAACAATTTTATTCACTTTGCCTGGACGGCTAGACATAATCACTACTTGATCACCTAGATAAATGGCTTCATCAATATCATGAGTAACCAAAATCATTGTTGTTTTTTCTAACTGCCAAATTCGTAATATTTCTTGCTGCATTTGTATTTTCGTAAAAGCATCCAAAGCACCAAAAGGTTCATCTAACAATAATAACTTAGGCCGATTTACCAATGCTCTTGCAATTCCTGCCCTTTGCGCCATTCCCCCTGAAAGCTGATGAGGGTAGGCCTTCTCAAAGGTTCTCAAACCAACAAGTTCAATATGTTCTTTAGTAATTTCTTGCGTTGCTTTTTTATCCACTCCCTGTAAGCCAAAAGCAATATTTTCTTCTACTGTCAGCCAAGGAAATAATCGATGTTCCTGAAACACAATACCCCTATCAACGCCGGGCCCGAGAATCTTATTGCTACCAATGCTTACATTTCCTAAATACTCAGTATCTAAGCCTGCAATAATTCGTAACAAGGTACTTTTTCCGCATCCGCTTGAACCAACAATACTGATAAATTCGCCCTGTCTTATGGTCAGATTAATGTCTTGCAGAGCGATAACCTCACGGTCTTGCGAGACAAATCTCTTATGCAATCCATCAATGACCAAACTTTCATTTTGCCTTAGCCCTTCACCCATTTATTATCACCCCACCTAACTCTTTTTTAGAAAACTTGAAGTGCCAATCTCAAAAGATCCGCTCCCCTTTTGACCCGTGAGTACGACAATGAACCCAGCCTTGGTAACGCGGATCTGCTGGATTCTCCTGTAATGCCTGTTTCTCATCCAGATATAGCTTAATATCCGTGCTCTTATATAAATTTCGATCTTGACCCACATGGCAAACCTTTATACAGATACCACAGGGATAGCGATGCTCATCACGCAGCTGATCATGATACTTAGCGCAAGCAATCTTATCCATTTGGGCAACAACACCATCCTCTCGCGTCACAAATGCCTGAGAAGGGCATAATTTCTGACACACACGGCATTTATTGCAAAGCTCCTTCTCTACTAAGGGATCACCCGGTATTGCTGCTGTAGTAAATACAGAGACATATCGTACGCGAGGACCATATTTCTCATTTAGCAATGTGTTATTATAGCCAACTGTTCCTAAACCTGCATATTTTGCTGCATAGACATGGCCAAAAGCTGCTACTGGTTTTTCTACTAATACTTTAATGTCACCATAACCATCACGAGGTAAGAAGATAGATCCATGCCCAAGATCATTTAAATATAAGGACAAACGGTAGGCAATTTGATCCAGCATACTATTAGATGTATCATATTGTTCTACATAGTTGATAGAAGGAGTTGTTTCTAAAATAGGTAAGAGAACGGGTATACCCAATACAATTACGGTTTCCACATGAGGCCAAATAGCTTTTGGACGATAAGCTTCTTTTACCTCATTAAATTCTTCCCACCTATATACGGGAGCAAAACCAACTAGACTTGCCCCTAAATTCTTCGCATATTCAACAACTAGTTTTTTTATATTTTCTTTACTCATGAATAGTTCTCCTTACTACTTTAAAATTAGAGCGAGATTCTTCTTATTAGACAATAAGATCAACGCTTCGCGTCCTTTAAAAAATATCAGAAATAATCGAACCACAAAGACGCAAAGGGATTCTTTTTATATCTTTTTGTGTTTTCCTTTGCGGAATCAGAAAGTATAACACTTTCTTGATTCCAAGTAAGAGCGACTAAGGCCTTTGCCTGCATCTGAGGACTTGGCACAAGCCAAGTCATGCTGAATACACCAGCAATTCCTAACCTTCAGTTTTCTGATCGGCTTTAATGCTTATAAGTTTATTTCCGATGACCAAATTGCTCTAAGACTCCCATCTTCTATAAGTGGGAGTTAAGAGCAACTAAGTCCCTGGATAAGTGCGACTTGAGTCAGTGGAGTTTAAACTCCACTGACTCAAGTCTTCTTTATTATACTGCTGCAAGAGCCTGCTCAATATCAGCAATAATGTCTCTACTATCTTCAATACCCACAGACAAACGAATTAGTTCATCTGGCACTCCCGCATTAGCCCGTTGTTCTGGGGATAATTGGGAGTGAGTAGTGCTTGCAGGATGGATAACTAGGGATTTTGCATCACCCACATTCGCAAGGATTGAAAATAGCTTAAGAGCATCGATAAATTTTCTCCCTGCTTCTAATCCACCTTTAATACCAAAAGTTAGAATGGCACCTGCTCCTTTGGGTAGATATTTTTTGGCTAGATTATGGTCACTATGACTAGGAAGTCCAGGATAGCTTACCCAAGAAACTTGTTCATGATTCTCAAGATACTGGGCTACTGCCAAGGCATTATCACTATGACGTTGCATCCTTAAATGCAAGGTTTCTAACCCTTGTAAAAATGCAAAGCTGTTAAACGGGCTGACTGCCGCTCCTAAATCACGCAATACTTGGATACGTAAACGAACAATGAAAGCAAGTGGTCCTAAGGCTTCCGTATAGCTCAGACCATGATAACTTGGATCTGCTTCTGTCAATAAAGGGAATTTTCCGTTAGCCCAATTAAACTTACCACTATCTATGACTAGGCCACCCATGGAAGTCCCGTGCCCACCAATAAATTTAGTGGCAGAGTGAATGATAATATCAGCACCAAATTCAATAGGACGAGAAAGATAGGGCGTAGCAAAGGTACTATCAATTAGTAGCGGAATACCATTTTCATGAGCAATTGCTGCTACTTTCTCCACATCCAAAACATCGATTTTAGGATTCCCTATGGTCTCTGCATATACAGCTTTCGTCTTTTCTGTTATGGCTTTACGAAAATTTTCTGGGTCACTAGCATCCACAAAAGTTACTTTAATCCCCAAACGTGGCAAAGTATAAGCGAACATATTATAGGTACCGCCATACAGGGTCGAAGAACTGACAATTTCATCTCCAGCTTGAGCTATATTGAAAATGGCAGCACTAATTGCAGCATGGCCTGAAGCAAAGGCTAAGGCACCTACGCCACCTTCCAAAGCAGCAATTCGTTTTTCTAATACATCCGTAGTAGGATTCATAATGCGAGTATAAATATTACCTGATTCTTTTAAACTAAATAAATTAGCACCATGTTCGCTATCACGAAAGTTATATGATGTGGTCTGGTAGATCGGAACAGCCCTAGAGCCAGTTGTCGGATCAGGTTCCTGCCCTCCGTGTACTGCCACTGAGTCAAAACGTAAATTTTCTGGTAAAGCCATAATTTTATACCCCTTTCTTTTTCTCATTTAATATCTTTTGGGCAAATTCCACCTAGCTATGTACAGTAAAAAGAAAAAGACTAAAGAAAGCCCTTCCAAGGAATTTCTTTAGCCTTCAGCTTTTCTGATCAGCTATTTAAGTTATTTTAAATAATATCACAACCCTATATTCTCGTCAATAAAAACATTTGTAAATTTGTATCAAACGGATAGTAACACATTTTCGTGTTTATCAACTATATTTCTAACCACATCAGCAAAGCTATTTTCATTTCCTGAATTTCTAAATTGTAGAAATATTAGCAGGGAGGTATATGCTATATTTAAGCAGAACTATATGAAATTAACTACCGTTACCTCACAATACCATGAAAAGAAAAAAACAATAGGAAAAGGTATCCAAAATGACTCAAAAAAGAAAAGCAGTTTTCTGCATGGCTTTAGCAGCCATTCTCTGGAGTGCTGGTGGAGTATTAATAAAATGGATAGACTGGCACCCCATGTCCATTGCAGGTGGACGAAGCATTATTGCAGCTTTGGTGATTTGGCTTGCCTTTCGCAAAGAAAAGCTCTCCCTTTCTAAGCCACAATTGGCAGGGGCGATGGCCTATTGCAGCTGCGTCACTTTATTTGTAATTGCCACTAAACTTACCACTGCAGCCAATGCCATACTATTGCAATATACTGCCCCTATTTATGTTGCATTACTTAGTGGCTGGCTGCTTGGCGAAAGGGTTGGTCGTCGCGATTGGTATACTATTTTTATCGTTTGCTGCGGGATGATTTTTTTCTTTCTTGATAAAGTTACCCCAGGTGGTATGTTAGGGAATATTTGCGCTATTGCTTCCGGAGTCTGCTTTGCCCTATTTACCCTGTTTATGCGCATGCAAAAAGATGGCTCTCCTTATGGTTCCGTTTTATTAGGCAACTTATTAACCTTTATACTCAGCTTATTTTTCTGGTCAGACAATATTATGAACGCTACCAATGTAATTGGTATATCACTGCTAGGTGTTTTTCAGCTGGGATTTTCTTATGTTCTCTATTCCTATGCCATACGTCATGTAGAAGCACTGGAAGCGACGCTCATTACTTCGATTGAGCCAATTTTAAATCCGATTTGGGTGTTCCTGTTATTTAGTGAACACCCTGGATTATACGCGATGATTGGCGGTATCATCGTACTAGCAGCCATTACGATACGTTATTGCTTCGATACAATATCTCACTCCGAATACCAGGCATAATTACTAACTGTAGAATCTAGCTTCTCTTTATTCTATAAACTAAGACAGGTTCAGATGAATTTAAAAACCCACCTCAATCTAGTCTTTGAGCAGAATAAATATTTAAGACAAGAGGAATTCTAGCAAAAAGCAAGAATAAATCACTAATATTGTTTTTTAATATACAAAGCATCACATCAATTAGGAGGTTATTACATGCGTATTGTTGAGCAAGCCTTTCGTGTTACAACACGTACTAGCATTATGAAAGCAGATCATCCCACTGATTGTATATTCCAAGTCTTTGTTAAGGGACGTCTTCAGGATAAACAGAGCTACAAAACAAATGGAGAAAACATTAACTTCGGATTTGATTGCTTGGTCCCAGGAGACTTAGTACAAGTATTTTATTTTATTCCATAACATGCAGAGGACTTCGCACAATTAAAATAAGAAAGCACTACGCGTCCCTTCAAAACATATACTTTCAATAATACAGGAAAGCCCACCAGATTGGCGGGCTTTCCTCGTTTTGTTTGCATAGAAGTATATAGTCTCCTATATACTTCTATGCAACTTTTTTCTGGAATTTTTTAATACTAATGGTCAGGGTAATGACGATAAAAATGGCTAGAGCCATGACTTGAGGCCATAGTACACTGATCCCTACTCCCTTTAGAATGATACCTCGTAAAATCTGTAAATAAAAAGTAAGTGGCAGCAAATTGCCTAATAAGTTAAAAAATAGTGGCATAGCTTCTCTAGGAAACATAAACCCCGATAATAAGATACTAGGTAAAAATACGAAAAAGGAAAGTTGCATTGCCTGCATTTGGTTCTTTGTTACTGTCGAAATTAGAAGCCCTAGAGCAAGTGAAGCAATAATAAACAAAGACGTAAGGGTATACAGCAAGGCAAGACTACCACGTATGGGTAAATCGAACACTAAAATTCCCACTAGTAAAGCTACAGTTACTTGCACATAACCTACAATACTATAAGGAATAATTTTCCCCAACATTAATTCCCAATTTTTCATTGGCGTAACAATCAGTTGCTCTAGCGTACCTCTCTCTCGTTCCCGCACGATTGCCATGGAGGTGATCATAACCATGGTCATAGTCAACATAACCCCCATAATGCCTGGTACCATATAATAGGCAGATACAAAATCTGGATTATACCAAGGCCGTATGCGTATATCATAGGGTTGCTCCATGGAATGCCCTGAATACCCCTGCATCCTTTGCAGTAAAATATCTTGGGACTTTAATTGACCAATTAGCTGGGCGGCACTAATGGCTGAGGAAGCTGCCATAGAATCCGTGGCGTCCACGATAACCTGTACAGTAGCCTTTCTACCATGTTTTAGGTTTTCCGAAAAATCTGGCGGTATGATGATACCAACCTTCGTCTTTCCTGCATCTACAGCAGAATTTACTTCCTGATGACTTTTGGCTAAATATTTAATATCGAAATACCCGCTAGCCTCTAATGAACTTAGCAAATCGCGGCCATCTTGTTGTAAGGATTGGTCGAAGACGATAGTAGGCAAATGTTTCACGTCTGTGTTAATGGCAAAGCCAAATAACACCAATTGTATGACTGGTAAGCCAAGCATCATTATTAACGTAAGGCGATCACGACGCATTTGCAGAAATTCTTTAATCAATAATGCTTTAAGACGCCTCATTATATCATCTCCTTTCGGTGAGATTTCACGAGATAAACAAATACATCCTCTAGGACAGGTGTTATCTTCTCATAATGAAATTCTGTAAGCTGATCCAATTTCTCAGGTTCCATAAGAAGATGTAAACTCGTGCCTGAAGAATATATATCAAGATAAGAAAGCGAGCTCCCTTCGAGAGTTTCGAGCAATCCCATAGGATCATTTGTAGGAATTTTAACCAACATACCAGGAATAGACTGTTTTAAGTTGGCTGGCGAACTACTGGCGATTAGGTTTCCTTCGAAAATAAAACCAATTTCGTCACAATGTTCCGCTTCATCCATAAAGTGTGTTGTCACCATCACAGTGGTACCTTGCGATGCTAATTCATAGATAATATCCCAGAACATGCGACGTGATTTAGGATCAACTCCACCAGTAGGTTCATCCAAGAAAAGAATAGAAGGCTTATGAAGAATAGAGCAGCCTAACGCTAGGCGTTGCTTCCAACCACCGGAAAGGTTAGCTACTAATTCATGCTGACGCTCCTCTAAACCAGCTAAAGCTAGCATTTCTTCAATTCTATCTTTAGCTATGTTACGTGGCAAGCTATACATTCCCCCATAAAACTGTAAATTTTCTATCACAGTTAAATCATCATATAAGCTGAACTTCTGGGACATATACCCAATTTTATGTTTGATAAGCTCGCTATCTTTAGCTATATCAAGTCCTAACACTTTACCACTACCAGAAGAAGGTTCTAATAGGCCACATAACATCCGAATGGTAGTAGATTTTCCTGAGCCATTAGGGCCTAAAAAGCCATAGATATAGCCTTCTTTTATTTGCAGGGAAACATCATTTACAGCAGTAAAGTCATCAAACCGTCTAGTAAGGTTCATAAGCTCCACAGCATACATTTAAATCACCTCACTTGCTAATGCAACAAAAACATCTTCTAAGGTAGGATAAATTTCCTGCAGAGAAGTAATAACAACACCTGCATCTTCCAATATGAACTTTATCTCTAATAAAGCTGTAGTAACGTCTTCTACGATCACATGATACTTATCACCAAATTTATTGCACTCAATGATGGAAGCTGCTTTTAAATGCTTTTTTACATTTTTATCTCTTGTACCCAATTCCAGAACTTTATATGGATACTCTTGACGTAATCCTTGGGGGGTATTGCAAGAAACCATTTTACCATTATGCATAAAAGCAACACGAGTGCAAAGCTCTGCCTCATCCATGTAGGGTGTGGATACAATAATCGTAGTACCTTCCTTATTAAGACGAAATAACATTTGCCAAAATTCTCGACGAGAGACAGGATCAACGCCAGTGGTAGGCTCATCAAGCAGAAAAACTTTCGGTTTATGCATTAACCCTGCTGCCAAAGCCAACTTTTGTTTCATACCACCTGACAGGTTATCAGCTAAGCGTTCTTTAAATGGCAGTAATTTTGTAAAGTTAAGGATTTGATTAGCACGTTCTTCGATTTCCTCTTTATTCTGGCCATAGAGGGAACCGAGTAAAACAATATTTTCCTGAACGGTCAATTCACCATATAAGCTAAACTTCTGAGGGACATATCCTAAATGTTTTTTCACGGTCTCTGGGTTAGGAGCACCTAGTACACTCACTTTCCCCGAAGTTGGGGAAAGAATCCCCGTAAGCATACGAATAAGAGTAGTTTTTCCCGCACCATCTGGCCCGACTAAGCCAAAAATTTCACCTTCATGAATCTCTAGAGAAACCTCGTTTACCCCAGATATTTTACCATACTGTTTACTTACATTATCAAGTTTAATCATTGAATTACCACATCTGCAGGCATACCAGGTTTTAGAATTCCCTCTGAATTATCAATTTTTACTTTTACATAGAACACTAGATTTGCTCTTTCTTTTTGGGTAATACTCTGTCTAGGAGTAAATTCAGCATTCTGGCTAATTTCTTTAATATTGCCAGCAAATACTTTATCAGGATAAGCATCAATTTTGACATCAACGGACTGACCAAGTTTAATGAGTCCTAATTGTTCAGAGGAAATATAGACTTTGACCCAACAATCATTTAAATCACCAATCGTTGCAATTGCCGATCCAGGATTTACGAATTCACCATTTTGATAATTTTTGTTTAGAACTACACCATTCAAGTTGGTGATACGGTGCAAGTAGGACAAATCATTGCTCATATTAATAAGCCAGAGCTAGAAGCTCAGCTACTAGCAGATCAGTCAGCATTG
>JARBUM010000219.1 GCA_029239675.1 Pelosinus sp.
GTTGACGCAAGGACGCTCAGTTTGGAATGCTAGGGGGTTTAGTGGAAGAATTCAAGAATAATGCGTAGTATAATTAGGAGAATCCAGTCTGAGACGGTTAGTCTGAAACGCTTCGTCTCAAGACGCATGATCGTCGCCTCCTATATTCTGATTGGGGTAGAGGTTATCACTCTACCCCATATAAATATATGCATATTATGAAAATTTTAGAAAAAATAATGTGAAATTTTTAACATTGGACAGGTATCCAGTGTTTTTTTATTTCATTGGTGAGTGGAGATGAATAAGTATGATTGCCTGCTATGAAAAGTAGGGGTTGAATTTCTTTGATTTCTAGAATGTAAGTAAATAGATAGGATTCTTGGAGGTGGGGTGTTGGATTTTCAGCGTGAAGTATTAGATCGCATGATTGTATTAGAAACTAAAATGGATGTAGTAATAAGTGGTTGCCCTACGTGCAAAGCCAAAGTAGATGCGCAGGAAATAGCACTTGCAAAGACAATTGAGAGTAATAAATCCGCACATCACCGAATTGACGAGGTTTATAAAACAGCAGGATATATTTCTGCTGGTATAGGCTTAGTTCTACAAGTTATAGCGTTCGCTTTGCAAAACTTTAAAGGAGGGCATTAAATGACAATAACAAATGAATATCAAATTGCGTTATTAGCCGCTGGGATTATCCTAGCGGCTAATCTTTTGGCTATGGGATTGTTTGTACTATTTGCAAAACTTCGAGATGGTCTATTAAAAGAAACAATTCGAAACATCATCTTTGAATTAGACCGATTCGCCGACAACATGGAAAACACTGAAAAACGCAGGTCAGCAATCCAACAGGTTAATGATGTGCTGGGCTGGCGCAAGGTTATTATTCCTAGTGCACTCATCGGCTGGATCATCGATGCTGAGGTAGCAGCTATCCGAAAAATGCAACGTGTAACAGATTGCCCAAACTTACATAACGAGGAGGACAGCAAAAATGAGACAAGTAACACTAGCGGAAATCAAACAACTGGCTCTACAGAGCAAAAGTAACCTATGGTCTGCAGCACAAAGCGTGGGGAGAGACGTAAAGTTATACCTGCATTGGTCAGCTGGTCATTATGGCCAGTTTTCTCCTGCTTATCATATTCACATTGATCATGATGGCAGCATATATGTAATTACAAATGATTTGGCGGAAGTTAAGTCTCACACGTATAAACGTAATACAGGCGCAATAGGAATTTCACTAGCTTGTAGTGTCGGTGCGACTACTAACAACTGGGGCGATGAGCCCCCAACAGTAAAACAAATAGAAACAATGGCCCAGGTAATTGCTGTACTAGCAAAAGCCCTTGATCTTACAATAGATATTTATCGCGTCATGACTCATGCGGAAGCTGCCAATAATCTTGATGGACTGAATCCAGGTTATGAAAGTAATGGGTATCCTGACGGAAAATATGGTCCTGGTTATAGTTGTGAGCGTTGGGATCTATGGTTTATCCCTGGGGTGGCTAAAGGTGAGGGCGGTAATGTAATTCGTGGTAAAGCTAATTGGTACCAACAACAGGGAGGTATATAGATATGATCAATTTAGATACTGGAAGATCGTTTATCTCAAATAACTGGAAATATCTCATTGGGCTAGTAGTGTTGCTGGCTATGCTTTATTTTGCAAACGGTGAGTACAAAGAGTGGAAACAACACATTATTCAGCAATCTCAAGTCAAACCTGTGAATCCAATCGTCTTGCCTCCACAGGTTATTAATACGAAAACGGAAACAATCAGAGAAGTTGCAGTGCAGGCCCCTAGTCAAGAAGGAGCTATCCTACAGTTTATAGAGCGACAAGGGAAGGTTATTGCAATTGTAAATGGTAAAGAAGTTGAGGTCCCTAATGTCTCTGGACAGCCTGATGTTAAAATAGGAGAGAATGGGGAGCTCAGATTTTCTACATATTCTACTACTAAAATAGATGTTACCGACATGGCAAATGCACAAGCAAGGTTAATAGCTAATCAAGAGCTAGAAAAACAAGCAAAGATACATAATGAAGAAATGAAAAAAGAAAAAGCATCCCGCAAGAAAGAACGTATCGTATGGATTCTCGGTACTGCTGCAGGTGGATATTTGTTGAGTCGTTAATAATTGATAAATAAACGAAATTATTGTCTAAACAGAGTAATCGTCTTACCTTCGGGTGAGATGATTTTTTCATTTCACAAACAATTCCAGCAATATTTAATATTTACAATTTACTCAATAGTGCCTTTTAGCAGAATAAACTCTTAAATTGACAGTAAATACCATCTCATATATATTTACCTTAACATCAGTAATTTGGTTCAGAAGGAATTATTATTAAAGTCAAAGGCATAACGTTTTGGATGCATAAGAATTTGAAAGAGGTGTTTCATGTTGGATGATATTCTAGAAATAGAACTGAGCAAAGAAGAATTAGAAGAACTGATCATGAACCTCCCCAAAATTTTGAGGGATCTTGAACAAGGACTATGAAGAAGATAGATATGGAAAAATATGAAACTCCCTAGGCTTAATTGCTTAGGGAATTCTTTTTTTAATATTTTTCAATCTTTACAGTAATCCATAGTGTAGGCATATAAACCGCACACACATAAGCTAATTCGTACCAATCTATTTATTAATTTTATCGCACAACATTTTTTGATACTCCACCAGCAAAACATCGAGCATTTGACTCGCCCTAACAACCTCTGGATCAGTTAATGGTTTTCCTTGAGATATAGAGTATAACTCAAGGCGTAGCTTTTCAATCATTTCTTGAAGATAAATTAATTCAGATATTTTTTTCTCCCCCTTCACGTCTAATAATTGTAGTTTGTCGCGAAAGGGGAAGCTTATGGCTTGTAAATATTGTTAAATAAGAGCTCCCTGGGCTTAATTGCCTAGGGAGTTTCTTTGTTTTATATGATTTTTGAGACGTTTCTCAGCCTCCAATGCAATCCAAATTGTAGCTATAACAAACATGCTCATGTAACCTAATTCAACCCAATCAATTTTCTGGCCAAGCGCTAAAGAGATTGAGATACTATTATATGATAAGATAATAAACGCAGATATAATGATGTATTTAGATCCCTTTACTAATATAAGTAAGTCTTTAATAGACATAGCTTATCACCTCAGATACTAGATATAATGTAGATTACTATGAATAACAATGTTTTCCTGCAATATAGTAAGAAAATCGTCCGTAATTGGCGATTTTTTTTGTCCACAACTCTCTGTAGTGCTATATAATAGAAACATACTATTTCTCGGAGGTCTCAAATGCGCCAAATCAGTGCCACAGAACTCGCCAAGATGGGGAAATGTGAACGTCAAGTCTACCTTGATCACCATCATGGCGAAGATACATCACTCACAGCAACATACATAAAACGAGGCAACCAAGAACACGAACAATTTAATCGTCAGCTTTCTGGTAAAGACAAGCGCTGCTTCATTGCTACTGCAGTCTTTGGTATTGATGCAATAGAAACTAATATCTTGCGCCAATTCAG
>JARBUM010000061.1 GCA_029239675.1 Pelosinus sp.
CCTTACACCAAAAGTTTCTAACATAAGCTCAGTATGATCACGTGATACATATGGCTCAGTTACTACGCTAGGACCGCTTGCAAATAATGTTGCCAATAATATAGCTGATTTTACCTGAGCACTAGCCATTGGCATATTATAGTTTATACCCTTAATCTTTTCTTTTTCACGTTTCATAATTGCAATAGGCACATATTTTGTTTCTTGGCGTCCTTTTATTTCTCCCCCCATCATAGTCAAAGGAGTGACAATTCTGCCCATTGGCCTACTACGTAAAGATGCATCTCCCGTCAATGTACTAAAAAATGGTTGTCCAACTAGAATACCTGATAATAAACGTAATGTAGTACCCGAATTTCCGGCATCAAGAACGTTATCTGGCTCTTTCAATCCAAATAATCCCTGACCTAGAACATGTAAATGCTCGTATTCATCTTTCTCAATCTTTGCACCTAATGCTTGCATACAACTAACAGTTGATAAACAATCTTCAGCGAATAAAAAATTCTTTATCACTACTGGTGTAGATGCAAGAGCGGCAAACATAACACTTCGATGGGAAATTGATTTATCTCCTGGAATATTGACTAATCCAGATAGACCACCTTCTGAACCTATCGTTATATTATCCAACATATAAATACTCCTTTATACTTTAGGTAAAAACGTAAATTTAAATAACTCGCCCCATGGCGTTAGCCATTAATTGTAACTCCTTTATCAATTGTTCAAAGTTACAAGGTGTTAAAGATTGTTTTCCATCAGATACAGCTTCCTCTGGACAAGGATGGACTTCGATAATCAAACCATCTGCTCCTGCTCCTAGAGAAGCTTTTGACATCGGATTTACCAAACGCCAGTTGCCTGTACCATGGCTAGGATCAACGATAATTGGTAAATGGCTAAGCTGTTTTATTAGAGGCACAGCATTCAAATCTAAGGTATTACGGGTATAGGTTTCAAATGTACGAATACCACGCTCACATAAGACAATATTCTCATTACCACCAGCCATAATATATTCAGCAGCCATTAGCCATTCTTCCATTGTAGCGGATGCACCACGTTTAAGTAAAACAGGTCTTCCACTTCTAGCAACTTCTTTTAAGAGTACGAAATTTTGCATATTTCGGGTGCCAATTTGCAGCATATCCACATGCTGGCTCATGATTTCAACCGTCCTAGGATCAGTAACCTCAGATATGACAGGTATTCCAACTTCTTCAGAAACGGCCTTAAGTATTGTCAATCCTTCCTGCTCTAAACCTTGAAAACTATAAGGTGATGTCCGGGGTTTATAAGCTCCGCCCCGCAACATACATGCGCCTGCCTTTTTTACAGCTATTGCAGTTTCTAATAATTGTTCATAACCTTCTACTGCACATGGACCTGCAATAATAGATATTGCATTATCCCCAAATACAGCACTTCCAGCCTTTACTACTGTATTTTCCTGTCGAAATTCACGGCTTACTAATTTGAATGGTGTTAATATGGATACTACTTTTTCGACTCCAGGCATACGCTCATAAAATTCAGCATTATAACCTGCAGAATCACCAATAGCCGTAATAATTGTTTTACCATAACTTTTAAGACAATGAACATCTAGATCATGTTGTCTAATCTTTCCCAAGACACGATCGATTTGTTCAGTAGTAGGATCTGTCATTACAATAATCATTTGCACGAGCCTCCGATAGTTAACAAAAATATATTATTTATAATTCACCGAAAAATGCCAATATCCTTTTACTATTCGTTTTTAAATTTAATTTTACCTATAGGCAAAATACTCTTGCTTCCTTCGACTACTAGGCCATCTAACGGAGAAAGCAAATCTTTTTCTGGTATCTTAATAATAAATTGGGCAGATAGTTCTAATTCGGTAGCATCGATTTCAAGATAATCTCCATCATAGACTGTAATTTTACTACTTCCTTTAGTAAAGTCATCTACCCTTTTCCCATTAACTATTACATAAATATTTGCATGTTCAGGTGGTTTGACTATATGAATAAGAATTTTCCTACTTTTACGTAATAAATTTTGATAATTTTTAACGACAGCGGTCTCTTCAGTAATCTGCAAAGGTGCGTCTGCATATAAGGGCATAGTTGCAGTAATTCGCTCACCTTCCATTTTGTCAACTTTTGATAAATAGTTACGTGTTCCTTCTTTAAACAAGAATATTTGAGATATTAATAAAGCCGTAACACAAACGATTATCAGACGCAACAAAATAGATTCACTACGTATCATCCAATTACTCTTTGATTTATCCACTAATGGTGTCACCTGCTCTTTTTACCATTTAGCTTTTATTATATGCCATTTTTCCTAGTACATACTGCGTGAAACAACTACTACATTTCTGCTGCATTTTTGCCTGCAACATAACCGGTGGAAAAGGCTGCCTGCAAATTAAAACCACCTGTGTATCCATCAATATCGATCACTTCACCAGCAAAAAATAATCCTTCTACTACCTTTGACTCCATTGTCTTAGGGTTTATTTCTTTTACATGAATCCCCCCCGCTGTGACAATTGCTTCACTAACCGGTCGTGTTGCTGTTATCGTAAAAGTTAATTTAGTAATTTGCTCTTGCAAGCGTATACGCTCACTTTTAGTGATCTGGTGTACAAATTTATCAGGATCTAGATGTGCCAGATCGATGATAACATTAATTAATTTAGCCGGCAGTAATTCACCAAGAGAATTTTTCAATTGTTTACGAGCAAACTTTTCAAAATCACGTTGGATACGCTTATCAAGTACTTCAGCTGTTAAAGCAGGTTTTAAGTTAATTTCTATCAGTACTTCTCCATCTAACTTATTATTTAATATTTCAGCTACCTTTTTACTTAAAGATAAGATAATAGGACCAGACAATCCATAGTGAGTAAATAACATCTCACCAAAATCATCTGCTACTTTCTTACCAGCAAAAATTACACTAGCTGAGACATTTTTTAGAGATAGGCCTTGTAACTCACCAATCCAATCTTCTCCTACTTCCAAAGGGACTAAGGATGGTTTAAGTGGGACAATCGTGTGCCCAAGCATTTCACCCATACGATATCCGTCACCAGAAGAACCAGTTCCAGGATAGGAAGCTCCACCTGTAGCCAATATTACAGAATCAGCAGTATATTTCACATTATTATTGGCAAGTACCCCTGTGACTCTTCCATTATTCGTAAGTATTCTTTTTACCTGTTGTCCTGTGACCACTTCAATATTCAGCTCTTTAAAGGCTTTTAAGAACGCTCCGACCACATCTTTGGCTTGGTCGCTTACAGGAAAAACCCGCCCGCCTCTTTCTACTTTAGTCATAACGCCATAGCCATGTAAAAAGTCGATAATATCTTGGTTGCCAAACTTATGTAAAGAGCTATAAATAAAAGAGCCATTTCCTGGCATGTTTTTAATAATTATTTCTTTTTCAGCAATGTTTGTTATATTACATCTACCTTTACCAGTAATAGACAGTTTCCTGCCTAAAGAAGTCATTTTTTCTAAAAGAATTACCTTACCACCACTTTGGCTGGCACTAACCGCAGCCATCATACCTGCTGCTCCACCACCAATTACAATAATGTTTTTCATTTCATCACCTTTTTTATTTTTTAGTATAAACAAAAAACCCTTATTATGTTGCAAATAAGGGCTCACACTCTTATTTATTTATTAAGGTTCTGCAGTGCTTCCACTTCTTGAGGAAGTAAATGCCGATATCCTCCTCTGCGTAAGCCTTCTAATGTCAAAAAGGCAAATTTAACGCGTTTAAGTTGCTTTACATCAAAACCAATCGCTTCGAACATACGACGGATTTGACGGTTTTTACCCTCATGAATTGTAATTCTTAAACTGGTTAGATCTCTTTCTCGATCATAATCCATAACGTCTATCATAGCAGGAGCTGTCATACCATCCTCTAATTGAATACCAATCCGGAGTAGGTCAATTTTCTCTTGGGAAGGCCTGCCAGCAACCTTTGCAATATAGGTTTTATCAATTTTTTTACTAGGGTGAATTAACATATGGGTTAGCGCACCATCATTCGTTAATAACAACAGCCCTTCTGTATTATAGTCAAGTCTACCAACAGGATATATACGTTGAGTAATATCAGTAACTAATGATCCCACTGTTTTACGATCCTGAGGATCTTTTAAGGTCGTAAGTATTCCTTTGGGTTTGTACAGTAAAATATATACAAGTTTTTCACCAGCGATGGGTTTACCATCAACTGTAATTCGATCTTTGCCTGGAGTAACTTTAGTGCCTAACTCCGTAACCACCTTACCATTTACGGATACTCTACCTTGCTGTATTATTTTTTCCGACTCTCTTCTGGAAGCAATTCCAGCTTGGCTGATAATTTTTTGTAAACGTTCCAACATATAAACTCCTTTAAAAAATAAATTAATCCTCAATCAGGTTCAAAAAATCAGTTTGTTGTTTACATAGTTTAATTTCTTTGTTATCCTGCACCTTTTTCAAGCAACTACCACAAATACCTTCACCGCAGCACATAGTCGCATTATTAGTAGCCACCATAGGTATATTAATATCCGCGGCTTGCATGGTTCTAATAATTCCATAATGCTGATTATCAGGTCCAGCGCTTACCACTAAGTCAGGGGTGCGATGTAACACTTCTTCTAGCATAGGCATACCATGTTTACGCAACGATGGTACAATATGTACTTCAACACCTAATTCACGTAATTGTTCTTCAATAAAAATTTTTCCTACCTTGCCAGGGGCCAATATTGCTGTAACTTGGTTGTTATTATTCATCAACTTAACTGCAAGGGGTAATGCAGGGGCTTGCCCTATACCACCAGCTACTAATATTATCTTACCATATGTAAGATTGTCAATCCAGGGTTGACCTAAAACTCCATTCCAATACGGGCCACGCACTACTATTTTTTCATTGTTATCTGCTAGAATCCTAATTGACTTAGGACCAATAGCTTCAATCACTAGTTCTAGAGTGTTATCTTGGACTCTCATAATATTAACAGGAAAATAAAAAAAAGCAGGGTCATTAGGACGTTTCAGAAAAACAAAGGAACCGATAGACATTAGGGGTTCTGCAAATTCGTTGCTGACTTGCAACTCCATCCTATAGGTATGTTCGCTTATTTGTTCTTTTACAGTAAATGTGACCTCTTCTTCCATCCTTGTTTTTATACTATCTTCACACTCTTGCTGTATTTTTTTATACTGCCAATGTTTCTCGTATAATATACATACTCCTGCCCAATTACAATTACAAGTCATTTCTCCTTTTAAGTGACTGCAAAAAATACATTGATTTGTTTCAGCTAATAAACAAGGACAATATTTTGAATTAACATCAATACATTGGGAGATATTCCTATTCATATTTTATACCCCCTTATACTAAACAAACATTATAAATATCTTTAAATCCAGCACGAGCTACCTTTTCATGTATTTCAATACGGTTAGTAGAGTACAGTGCAAGAGCCTTCATGCGTTCAAAATACAATGAGCCTGAGAACGTATAACGCATACGCAATCCTGCCTCTACTTTCATCTGTTCATGTACAAAGACGATAAAATCACCAGAGGCTAGGGTAGTTGGCAATTCTAAATATTTCATATCTAGACAATGACGAACAGCATTATTTCCCGCAAGCAGGCCAGTTATCACTGCTTCCGTATGACCAACAAGGACTGCTGATTTTTCACCACAACAAAATAGATTGTCCAACCCCTCAACCTTCAATGAATTTGTACATGGTGCAATTCCTAAGTATCTTACAGAATTACCCATACTACCAGCATAAGGATCTTCATATCTAGCTTTTTCTAAGCCTGGAATGCTCCGCAAATCTTCTAAGGAAAAATATGGCGTCATTATTTTTGCATGCCCAGTATCTAACAATACCAAATTAGCCGCATATTCAGCTATGGCATATTGAGTACAAGCCTTTTTACCTAGTGAACTATCTTTTTGTATTCTTTCTGGTATAGGTAATACTACGACACCATCCCTTTCTAATTTATCTCTAATTTCTATACTAAGAGACTCTTTGCATAACTTACACGAACCACTCATTGCGCCAAAAGAGCCATCGGACTTTCTACCCATTAATTCTTTTATTTCTGCTTTAGCAGTGACACTAACCCGAGGGCCAAACGAAGGACAACGCATTACACACATAGCGCAACCGTTACCATATGTAAGACAATTACCCATAGATCCTGCAGTGCCAGTTGCATCGACAAATACATCACCTTTTATTTCAAGTCCACCATCTATAATCAATGTGTGTATTTTTTTTCCACATTTTAATACATCTACCATTCTCGTATTCGTTCTAACTTCGATTCCATAATTTTGCAAGATTTTTTTCACTAAAGGCTCCATTGTTGTTACATCATAAGTGGAGGCATGATTATGACCAGGGAATGAAATACCTTTATGTCTGGCGTTAGCGTCCATCGCAACAAAGATATCTCCTCCCCCCATAGCAATCGCTTCTTCTGCTGCAGTGTACCGGCCATTATTTCGAAATATACCTCCAACTAAGCCAGTACCCAATAGTGAATCAGTACGTTCTAATAAAAGTACTTGTGCCCCAGCCTTAGCTGCTGATAGTGCTGCAGCACAGCCTGCCCATCCCCCTCCAACCACGACCACTTTTAGCATAAACATCCCTCCATATCATTCTGCTATCACACTACAGTCTATTCTCTGCCTTACTAAGTGCCACTATATAGTAAATAAAAAATAGGCGATTATAAAATCACCTATCTAATTTCAATATGTTGTTATGATATTATATCAGCTTTGCAGAATTGATAAGTATAATCTAAAATAGTTGATAACATATATATATAGAACCCAAAAATCCAACTAAATCTCCTAGTAAACCAACAAAAACAGAATATCGTGGCTTACTGATACCAATAGCTCCAAAATATACTGTCAGAATATAAAATGTTGTGTCAGTACTTCCCAAAACAGTAGAGGCAATACGTCCAAGCATAGAATCAGGACCATAAGTATTTAATATTTCAGTAGTTAGACCTAAAGCTCCTGTACCTGATAAAGGGCGCATAATTGCTAAAGGCACTAACTCTGCTGGCACACCACAAAACTCTAATACTGGCTTTAGCCCCTCAACCCATATATCCATGGCACCTGATAATCGAAATATATTTATGGCTACCATCATAGCTACTAAAAATGGCATAATGCGAATCGCGGTATGGAATCCTTCAGCTGCTCCTTCAACAAAGGCCTCGTAAACATTAACATGTCGGAAATAACCAATCATTGGGACCAGTAGTAAAATGATAGGTATCACCCAAAGTGATAACTGCTCGGTAAGCAGACTAAACATCTTAACTACCTCCTTGCACGAATTTGGTAATAAATTCGACAAAGACGATCTGCAATGATTACACTCATTGTGGCGCCCAAACTTACAATGAGTGTTGCACCAACAATCTCAGTAGGATTCGTGGACCCTGAAGCGGATCGGATAGCAATAATTGTAGCAGGAATCAAAGTAAACCCAGCTGTACATAAAGCCAATAAAGTACACATAGCATCAGAGGCCCTATCCTTTTCTTTATTAAGTTTTTGTAGTTCCTGCATAGCTTTTATACCAAAAGGAGTTACTGCATTGCCAAGACCCAACATATTAGCACTAAGGGTCATGATAATTGCCCCCATAGCAGGATGATTTTTAGGTACGCTAGGAAATAAGAAATAGATTATCGGGCTTAAGATTCTTGAAAAGAATCTTACAATACCTGCTAATTCAGCAATTTTCATAATTCCGAGCCATAGGCACATGACTCCAATTAGCTTAAATGATAATCCGACAGCTCCTTCAGCCGCACTAATGGCACCTTGTGTGACCACTTCTATCCTTCCTTGCCAACCGGCATAGACAATACCCGTTACCAGTAATAACAGCCAAATGATATTAATCATACATACACCACCCCTATGAGGGTATGTTATGCACATCATCACTAGAACAATATAATCTTATCAAATACATAAAAAAGAAAAAAAGTGAGATTATCTTCTCACTTTAAGCAAAATTTTTAATGAAAAACGTAAAGACATTCCAAGCAGATGCAATGATAGTACCAAAGAAAGATTTTCGTTCAACACTTTCATCTGCAATTAAATTAACGACAGCAATCTCAGTATTATTATAGTATACTCTTGCCACACCAAGTTTTTGCCCTTTTACTATAGGAGCTTCTAACATATTGGGTGCATCAATTACTGTTGAAAATTCATCTTTATCTTTCTCTGAAACAGGAAGAACAATACTTGTATCTGCTACTAACTTCACTACTTCAGATTTACCATTTGTAACCCTCGTGGTTTTTAATATATCACCCTGATTAAATACTGTTTCCGCTTTTAACTGAGCAAAGGCAAAATCTAAAAGAGTTTTAGAATCACTCCACATCGTTTCACTATCCAAAACAACTGCAATGAGTTGTATATTATTACGCCTAGCACCTGAAACTAAACAACGGCCAGCAGCATCCGTATATCCAGTTTTTACACCATTGCCTCCTTCGTAAAACCAAAGCATTCTATTTTCATTGTACAAATCACGAATATCACCTTTAACTGTTGGAGGAAGCACCTTGTGTTCTGTACTCACAATTTGTGTAAATAATGGATTTTTATAACCATATGCCGCAATTCTCGCTAAATCATGAGCAGTAGTAAAATGATTAGGATCAGGTAAACCGCTAGAATTAGTAAAATTAGTATTCTTAGCACCAATAATATGTGCTTTTTCCGTCATTAATTTAGCAAAATTGTCTACAGATCCTGCTATATGTTCAGCAACAGCCACAGTAGCATCGTTACCTGAAATAAGCATTATGCCATATAGCAGATCAATCATTTTCATCTGTTCTCCTTGTGTTAGCCACAAGGATGATCCCTCTGTACTTGATGCATTAGTGCTTGTAGTGATTATATCATCAAGATTACCATGTTCAAGAGCCACAATTAGACTCATCATTTTAGTAGTACTCGCAGGATAACGCCGTTCTTCAGCTTCTTTACTGTATAATACTTTACCTGTTGTAGCATCCATTACAATAGCTGATTTAGCTGTAACATTTGGATAATTGGCCGCTGCATAAACTATAGTTGTTGTTGTAAGTAATACAGACATTATTAATATTATTACTTTCTTCTTTTTTATCATGACAAAATTATCCCTTTCTTAGGCATTAGTTTAAGAACGATACTTATACATTATAACGATGTTCTGCTAAATCGTCAAAATAAAGATACATTATTCCTCATGATGTGGGAAATAATACTATCTAGAGAAGCATTAAAACTTTCAGATAAAACAAATCCTTATCACACGTTCTTTATTTATGCTTTCTCGATACCACTACATATTAAGGAGGTGAAGTTATGGAGTCATTAGATATCGCAACTACTTTACGTAATACTTTAACTCATAAGCAAGAGCTAGTGAGAGATTATCAAAGTTTTGCTAAACAAATCACTAACGCTGAAGTTTCTAAGATGTATAGTCACTTTGCCGAAGCAGAAGCGTTACAAGCTACTCAGATAAAAGAACAACTAAACCAATTACATTAATCTGGTACGTACATTATATGTAAGAACCGCACTACTATGTGCGGTTTTTTACATATAATGTACGTACCAAATTTTTATAGATCTTCTTATTTACATCAACTAAATCATATAAGATGCTAGATACTCTGAGTTTCGGCTGTTTTAGCTAATTCATCCATATCATCTGTATCTTTTTTTGCACTATCTAGCATCTCTTGAATCGTATTTAATACCTTAGGTACTAAATCTATTATTCTGTCATAAATTGCATTTCCCTCAACTGGCATAAAACGAACGCCATGTATGGGTGAACACACTAAGAAACCTACTGGTTTTACACTTACACCTGCTCCGCTACCACCACCAAAGGCACAAGTCGTTTGCGATTGCCCTACTTCCTCAGGTTCACCATTGCCCCCCCCTGCTGCAAAGCCAAAAGATACTCGAGAAATGGGCAATATCACAGTGCCATCTGGAGTTTCTACTGCATCTCCAACGATTGTGTTTACGTCAACCATATCTTTAATACTTTCCATAGCAGTTTTCATTAAGCCTTGAATTGGATGGTCAGACACTTTTAATTTCCCCTTTACTGTTTAATGTTATATATACTCCTAATTGCTTTTATAACATTGCCAAGTCTTATACTGAATATACATTGAAAGTCCATCTCAAGTCGGCCATTTCCCCAAAGAGGATTTACTGCGATATCCGGTTTTACAATTAAGAAGATCCGCCTTTTTAATCGACTCATTAAAAGTGACTTACATGCCCACAACAAGCCTGTTATAGCACCTGTTATGGCTGCATCCTCTGAACCTAATTTAGTTTTCCAATACATTTTTTCACAAACTACCAGTTTTAACACCTTTTCAATTATTTTACAATACAACTGGGTGTAATTATGAATCTCTTTTACCACATGCCTTACATTTCTAGGATGATTTGTAAAAAACGCTTTTGTTTTCTTCATAATTCTTTCGTCTCTTTTAGGTTGGGTTTCTTCTTGATATTGAACAGCTCTTATTGCAGATTCCAGCCAAAATATATCTTTACTTTTTGAAACTTTAATAATAGGAACTTCCATCTTATATGCTATCAACCTTCTCATTGCATAAACAGTTACTGAAATATGATCATCCTCGCTATTACGTTTGTATTGTACCTCTATATAAATTTTAATAATTAAAAGTAGATAACAAATCGTTACATTTGCAATTAGTAATGTTAACCAAAATTCCATATGCGGCCTCTTTTATTATCTATTTCTCTTGCGAATTATTTTATTGTTAACCTAACGATAATTATATATACAAAAAAACAGCTCGAAAGCTGCTTTTATGGCAAAAGTTCTGCCAGAGGAGGTAAATCTTGTAATCCATTCAGACCAAAACATTTTAAAAAATTTTCAGTAGTTCCATATAGAATGGGTCGACCAATGGCTTCCTTTCGGCCAATTTCTTTTATCATTTGCCGTTCGTTTAGTGTAGCAAGAACCCTATCTATTTTTACACCACGAATATTTTCGATTTCAATTTTAGTAATCGGTTGTTTAAAAGCAATAATCGATAATGTTTCCATAGCGGCGGTAGACAGTTTAGTATCTTGAACTTGTCCTAGTTTTTCTAAAGTCTCCGATAGCTCAGGCTTAGTACATAATTGATAACCAGCGGCAACTTTTATAATCGTCAAACCCCGATCATCCTTAGCCATATCTTCAATCAACTGTTCAATTAATAACTTAATATGCTCTTCAGGTATTTCAAGGATTTGTGCTATTTTATGTATAGTGATTGGATCGCCGCTCACAAAAAGCAAAGCTTCTATATGTTTTTTATATTTTAAATAAAACATTTCTCTATTCACTCTTTCAATGTAATATATATAGTCGAAAAACGTTCTTGTTGGCTAATGATTACTCGCTGCAATTTTACTAATTCTAATAGCGCTAAAAATGATGCTACAACTTCAGATTTTGTGCCTTTACGAATCAAAGTCTGATTAAACTCGATTCTACCGTGATATTTATACAATAAATGAATAATATCATACATCTTATCCTGGACACTAAACTCTTCACGGGATACCAGTTCATAATCATCAATACTGCTCTCCCACACTGCTGCAAAAGCTGTTACTAAATCATTGATATTCAATCCCATAGGTACTGGAATCTTCACAGGGAAATCTTCTGGTAAACGTGTAAAAAAGTGCTCCCTTTCCTTTAGCAGATTCTCCATCTGTGCAGACATTTCTTTAAACTTTCGGTACTCTATTAGCCTATCAACCAGCTCTTGTCGAGGATCGTCCTCCTCTGTTAGTTCAACAAATTGTGGCTGACGCGGTAATAACATACGTGATTTTATTTGTAATAAAGTTGCTGCCATAAGTAGAAACTCACTGGCAACATCAATATTAAAAATTTCTAAAGTTTTAAGATATGCTATATATTGTTCTGTTACTATTGCAATTGGTATGTCATAAATATCAATTTGATTTTTTTCTATTAGATGCATCAATAAATCCATGGGACCTTCAAAAATCTCTAGTTTAATTTTATAGTCTGACATAATCTAAGCAAGATTCATAGCTTGGCGAACTTCTTCCATTGTCTTGGCAGCAACTACTCTTGCCCTTTCACCACCATACACTAAAATTTCTTTAACCCGCCCTGGATTTTTTTCCAGTTCCTGGCGACGTACATGCATATCAGCTAAATTATTAACCATTTTATCTGCTAAACATTTCTTGCAATCTACGCAGCCAATGGTTGCTTGACGACAGGATTGAGCGATCTCATTAGATTGTTCTGCATTAAAAATTTTGTGAAAAGTATACACTGTACATACATCAGGATTTCCTAAATCTGTTCGTTTCACTCTATTAGGATCAGTTACCATTAAACGAACTCTAGCTCTAAGCTCATCTGGGCTAGCTGCAAAAGGAATTTCATTTCCGTAGGATTTGCTCATCTTTCTACCATCAATACCAGGTAAGATAGCAGATTTACTCAAACTCGGCTTTGGCTCAGGAAATATAGGTTGATATAAATTATTAAAACGCCGTACAATCTCTCTTGATAATTCTAAATGAGGAAGCTGATCTTCTCCAACTGGAATGATATCTGCTTTGTATAAAATGATATCAGCCGTCATTAACTCTGGATATCCTAAAAAACCATACGTATTAATGTCTTTACCTTGAACGCCTAATTGCTGCAATTTATCTTTATAAGTAGGTACTCGTTCCAACCAGGATAATGGAGTCATCATTGATAATAATAAATGTAATTCTGCATGCTCTTTTACGTGGGATTGCACAAAAATAACATTCCGTTCTGGATCTAAGCCTGCGCTTAACCAATCTAAAGCCATTTCGTGAATACGTTCTGGTATCTTACTCGTATCTTCATAAGAAGAAGTGAGCGCATGCCAGTCTACTATACTGAAAAAGCATTCATACTCATGCTGTAATTTCACCCAATTTTCCAACGCCCCCATATAATTTCCTAAATGAAATTTACCTGACGGCTGCATACCGCTAAAAATACGTCCCTTTGTCATTTTAAATTTCCTCCTGCTTAAAGAATTATCTTTACAATTTGATTAATAAAAAAACTTAAGGCATTATAAAAAGGTGTTATAAAAATATGAATCACATTAAAAAGAACTAATGCCATTAGAATAAATGGTGCATAAGGCTCGATTTTTTCTAACATATAGGCTTGGCGCGCTGGCAATATATTCATTAATACCTTTGATCCATCTAAAGGTGGTAACGGAATCATGTTAAAAACTGCAAAGATTATATTGTAGCTATAGGTAAAGTTAAGCACCATAGCAACTCCTGTGGATAGCAGTTGCATTTTAGCTAATATCCCATAAAGAATGGCAGCCACAAACGCCATGATTACATTTGAAACAGGTCCTGCTATAGCAACTAATAAAGTTCCTTTTCGCCAGTTCTTAAAATTATTAGGATTAATTGGTACAGGTTTAGCCCAACCGAATTTAAATAACCACAACATAATTAGCCCAAAAGGATCAAGATGAGAAACTGGATTTAATGTTAATCTTCCCATCATTTTAGGAGTATTATCTCCCATCCATACTGCCACTCTGGCATGAGCATATTCATGAATGGTTAAAGCAATAAGCAATGCTGGAATTCTAAATATCATATTTTCATCAAAACCAAACACTAGTGTTCCTCCTCAAGCTAAAACTATTGACCATAAAACAATAAATTGTAACCTCATTATACTAGAAAAATTTAGCTAAAGCAAAATAATAACCCAATGAAAATGAATTCTCCTTTTCTGAAGTGTCGTTTTATTAGATTTGACCACCTATTTTTAGAATAAATAATATGCTACTAGCAGATGCTATAATCAAAAAGGAGGAACTAAATTGTCATACTCAAAAGAATTAGCCTTCAAGATGCTCACTATCATTAGTCTTACACTATTCTTAAGTGGCTGTAATATGTTTACTCCATTAAAGAAACCTGAAATAGGACCTGCAGGTAGTCTTGTGGAGGCAAAAGAAAATCCGCCTCTAATCCAACGATTTAAATCACCACCAAGAGAACTTTATGATTTAGAAGCCACTGCTGGTGTCATTTTCCAGGGAATTAGTAAAAAAGACTGGTTACAGGCAGAACGTGGGTTTAGTACCTTACAAACTCTATGGCCCCAAGTCAAGGATTTAAGTGGCAATAAAAAAGGTATTAAAGATGCTGATGAAGCACTCACAACATTAGAAACAGATATTATGAAACGAAGCAGTACTGATTCCTATGAAAGCCTTATTAAATTTATGGCAAGTATTAGTGATGTGGGGAAATCATATAAATTATCTCCTTTATCTGATATTGTTATAATTGGCAATACCACTCGAAATGTTAGTTTCTATGTAGAAGATAAAGCCTGGGATAAAGCAAAAGCTAAAGTAAAAGAACTTGAGGGATCTTGGGGGCAGGCTAAACCTAGCATGGAAAAAGTCGGTATTCTAGGTGAAATAACAAAAACCCATTCTGCTATCAAACAGTTAAAAGATGCTGTTGAAGCTGAAAATAAAGGGGCGGCAGAAGAGCAAATAACCAATATAAATGAAAGTATGGGAACTATAAGAGAATATTACCAAGGTAAATAATAAATCCTCGCATATGCGAGGATTTATTATTTACCTTTCTTATCCTGTTCTTCTTCGTTATCTAAACGATCTTGGT
>JARBUM010000220.1 GCA_029239675.1 Pelosinus sp.
TAATCATGGTAAATATTGGAGTATTTAGGTGAGAGTATTCTCCTTCAAGAAATAAAATCCTTTATCCGGTAAGCAAAATTCTTCACTAAGTTTAAAGCTGTCTAATCCTTCTCGAATATTAATCCTAATCGCTTCTCTGACCATCAAGCCAACTTCACCTGTCGTGACGCCGCTCCAATGAGATGTTTGTAAATAACCTTTTTAAATAGCAGGAAGAACAAAACCAGTTAGAGAAAATAATCCAGTAAAACCTTACCTAACTAGGAGGATATCCATGTCTAATAGACAGCATCTCTCAGGAATTAAGCTTAAGTCTAAGACTTTTAGGCTTTTTTTTATCGCTACGATTTTTCTGTTTCTGGCTATATCATCAACTGTGAGTGCCGAATCATCAGATGGTTATTATAACAATGGCTTAAATTACGAACAGACAGCCAAACCATTAGACGAAGCTATTGCTAAAAACTATTTTAGATTTATGTCCTTGGCCTCAACAGACAAATCCAATTATTTTCTAGATACCGCAACATTAACTGTTACAAAAGATGATAACAATCGAGTCTGCTATGAAACCTGGGTAATAGCTGAGAATAGGCAAGAAATTCAGGAATTAAATATTCTAAAAAATCAGTATGAGCCTTCAAAACGAACAATATATCGCGTAATTTTTGTTATAACTGCCGAGGCAAAAACGGCTCAAATCTTGAGTTCAACATCTTATACTCAAAATGGCGGGATAATTAATACTTATGCCCCTTTAGAGCCAAAGATTTATGATATGAATAATCAGACGCTAATTGATGTATGGTGTACAAAAATAGAGGAATATATATTAAAAATGCATATTAAGCCAATTACCGTTCCTAATGACAAATATCTTTCTGTTAACGAAAGGGAATTTTTTGATTTGTTCGAAGCCAGAGGATATAAAATAAATAAGATAGATGAGGTGCAAAAGTATAATCCATTCAACAGAAGTAACTATACAGCTTCTACATCTCCGTATAGCTTCCATGACAAAAATATTGAAAAAGAAATTCATCTGTATGTAGCTGGCGATGAAAAAGACCATTTAAAGATGGCCCATATGCAATTCGCTCTGGAAGGACCAAACTATAAGCAAGAGCCAAAGAAGTTTAATTTGCCGTCTAAGGAAAAATTGAATTTATTTTATATGATGTTGCAAGCTTTATTTCCTGACTGGCCAAAAGAAGAATCGAGAAAATGGATAGATACATCCATTGCCACCATGAATCAAAAAAATACTTTAATGTTTATCTATCTGCATAAAGGTAAGGAATACATAATGATATCCCGCCAGCCTGTGCAAGGAGATGCAGTAGTACAATACGTGCTGGAGGTTTCACAAAAGCAGCCAGGCATCGTAAATCCCTTTTATCCTTACAATGAAAGGAATCGCACCATTTCCGTTTACGAGGAATGGGATACATTGCAACATAGCAAATAAAGGTGTCATCCCGGTTATATAACAAGGTGTCTCGAAGCTCACTACAAGCTCCGAGACACCTTGCATTTATTCCGCATGCTGATGTGCGGCTCCATTTGCCTTTGCTTCCTTAGCCATGGCATCTTCACCGCGTTTTATCGCTTCGCGAACCGTGGACCAACTTCACCTGTGGTAACGTCGCTCCAGTGGGATGTTTGTGTATAACCTTTTTATCATGGACGATAGTCAGAAACTGGATCGGGTTGCTCGGTTGGAAAGAAAAGTCGGTCAGTTAAACTATTTTACCCGAAGATTTTCCTTCTTTGATTGAATTAGCAATTTTAATGGTATCATTTTAAAAAGGCACCTGCTAACCGAGCCCCCATATCAAAGGCCTTCTGACAGTCGATGGGGTATTGTTCTCTTTTCACTTGGTCCTTGTGTTTTTCATCGAACCTTGAGGCTTTATATTGGGAGTAGTCGTCAAACTGATAGGTATCTTGGGATAGCAAAAATTCCGAGGGCCCATTTAATATTTTTCCGCACAATTGTTTATGGATTTGAAACAAAAAATCATAATTGTAAAATTTCATAAACTCCTCTGGAATATGCAAGGTTTGGATATTCTTTGGAGCATTCATCGTATAGATGAAACCTGAAGACACTTTTCCTGGGAAAAGTGATTGATATAAATCCGTTGTCATTCCTGGGCACTCATAATTGTGGCCCGGAAACAGCAGACGCTCTAAAAAAGACTGCATCGCACCAGTGGTATTGGCAAAATATATGGGCGTTCCCAATAGTAAAACATCACATTCCACAATTTTTTCCAGGACACTCGTCAAGTCGTCTTTCATAACACAGTGTCCAATATGGCTGCTGTTTTTTCGCTTACAGGCAAAGCAACTGGTACAGCCCTTGAAATTCAGATCATATAAATGGTTGATTTCTGTGTCCACACCTACAGATTTAGCTCCTTCAAGGGCTTTCTGCAACAAGGTAGCGGTATTCCGATTTTTCCTCGGGCTCCCATTGATAGCAATTACTTTCATATGAACCTCATCTCCTAATTTGCTTAGCTATTTGATTTAGCGTATAATACGATTATACTCGGCAGGAACAAATAGACAAGTACGTACTTTTTTGTGCCTTATATAATAGTTGAGGAGATGTTTACAATTGAATAACCATTATGACGATTGTCCTCTTACATATGCACTAGAAATTATCGGCGGAAAGTGGCGAATGCTAATTTTATTTTACTTACTGGATGGCGGACTACGTTATAACCAATTAAAAAAGAAATTATGTGGAATCACTAACATTATGCTTACACGTTCCTTGCGTGAGTTAGAAGAGTATGGTCTTGTCAAACGTATTCAGTATTCGGAAATACCACCACATGTTGAATATTTTATAACCGAGCGTGCCGAAAAGCTCATTCCATCCCTGGTAGCTATTACAGAATGGGGAAAAGAACAAAGATCACTGGCAAAGGGTGAATAAAGTCATTTTTCTTTCCCGTAAAATTGGTAGCCACCCCCGCGTTGGGGTATTTATCGGTAAATTTTATGCAGCGTGCCTCCTAGTTGTCATATTAGTGGACACTTTGTCTTTGATTTCATTTATGTTGTCGCGCGAGAGTCGTAAACCATTAACAAAGACCCCGAAAGTCTCAAGCGTGACTTTCGGGGTCTTTCCCTATTTCGCGTTCTGATGCGCCATCCCGTTCGCCCTTGCTTCCTCAGCCATCGCCTGTTCTCCGCGCTTGATGGCCTCTCTTACCATCGAGCCTACTTCCCCTGTAGTAACGTCGCTCCAATGAAATGGTACCATATAACCTTTTTTAAATATATGCAGTGCTATGCAGCATACTAGGGTATGAAGGATTGGTATCTTTTGCTGCTCTTATCCATTTGCTTTTGCTTATCATATTGAAATGTAAGCCTAATACACCTTAATTCCCATAGGGTTTTGCAAAACTGCTTTCATAAGTGACACCATTCTTTTTAAAGGCTCTCTCCCAATATACTTT
>JARBUM010000221.1 GCA_029239675.1 Pelosinus sp.
TGAATTGCCCTTCTTGTTTCTTTTGTAATTTGATGTTTGGAATTTAAAAGAGTGCCGTCAATATCCAAGCACAACAATTGATATGTATTCACTGCAATCTCTCCTTGCCTTTTCTAAACTCTAAAAGAAGAAGAGGCTCATAACTTCTAATAGTAACATGAAAAACGCGCTAAAGAAGTTATCCTGCCCCATTATCTTTTAAATCTGCCTCTACATTTCAATTTAAAAATAACTTAGCATTCTTTAGCACGTTTTGGGAGCCAAGGGTGTCGTTACCTATTTTTCAATTATGCCAGCACGCCAAGTGCATAGCCGATAATTCCCACTGCAAATAAGCCAAATATAATAACGATTGCGTTTACCTTCTTTTTTAATAAATACATACATATAAAAGTTAATGCTAAAGGTAATAATCCCGGCATTAATTGATCCAAGATAGTTTGTACCGTTGTAACTACAGTCTTTCCATCTGAACCTGTAACGGTTGAAACTACTAATGGCACATTCATACTCGTCCATTTGGAAACTAAGGAGCCCATTACAAACAGCCCTAATATCGATGCTCCTTCCGTTAACTTCTGCAATCGATTTCCTGACATGTCAGAAACAATATTCGTTCCTGTTGTATATCCATATTGTAAACCATACCATTTTGTTGCTAGCCTAAATATATTAAACAGCACAAAGAATAAGATAGGCCCTAATATGCTTCCGCCCACTGCTAATGATGCACCTAAAGCTGCAGTAACAGGTCTTATGGTCCCCCAGAATATAGGATCGCCTACACCAGCTAACGGTCCCATTAGACCTACCTTTACACCGCTGATGGAAGCATCATCAATAGGAGCACCATTTGCTCTCTGCTCTTCCATCGCTGCTGTGATTCCCATAATGGGGGCAGATATAAATGGTTGTGTATTGAAAAACTCTAAATGCCGTTTTAGGGCTTGCTTACGCTCATCCCCTTGATACAATCTTTTTATGGCAGGAATCATGGTGACACAAAAGCCCATTGACTGCATTCTCTCAAAGTTAAATGATGCCAAAAGAAAATTAGAACGAATAAACATATTGAATATATCGCCTTTTGTCAAATTTTTCTCACTCATTTTTTATATCCCCCTTTATAATTCATCTAATTCATCAAAGGCTACTGTTGATTTATTATATTTTGGATTTAATTGAATATAAATGACTGCCAATACTACCCCAACAATACCGAAGGCAACCAGATTCAAATTAGTAAATGCAGCAACTACAAAACCTAGAAAGAAAAACGGCATTAAATATTTTGCTTCCATCATATTAATTACCATTGCATAACCAACTACTACGATAAAACCACCCGCAATTTGTAATCCTCTGGTAATAACATCTGGTATGGATGCTAACATAATATTAACCGTGTCAGTACCAGCTACAGCGGCCACTAATGCAGTTGGAATGGCAACACGTAATGCTTGCAGAGTCCAAGCAAGAAAATGACACATTTCTATACCGCGAAAGCTGCCTTTTTCTGCATATTTATCAGCAAGGTGTTGAAAAAAGGTGGTAGCGGATCTAACAAAAATAGTAAGTACCTGACCTGCTGCGGCAATTGGTATTGCTACAGCGATACCGGCTCCGATGGACTGCTTGCCTACAATTACCAATATAGCAGCGATTACACTGGCAAGTGCTGAATCAGGAGCCATAGATGCTCCTACATTCATCCAGCCCAAGGCCATCAATTCAAGAGTACCACCTAAGATAACTCCCGTTTTAAGATCTCCTAACACCAATCCGACTAACGTACACGCGATTAAGGGTCTATGCCCCTGTCCTTCATCAACTACACTTTCCAGACCCGCAATACATGCGACAAGAATTACTAAAATCATTTGAATCTCACTCATTGCTATCCCTCCAATATATTTAATTTTTCACTTCTTTACTTTTTACTTAAAATGGCAAATTAAGGCTCATTAAATCAACCTTACTATCACTCGCTACCTTCCGAACTTCTAGTTCGATTCCTTTTTCATGTAACTTTCTAAAGGCTTCTACATCTATTTTATCAACAGATACAGCGGCAGTAATTAAAACCTTTCCGTCCTTATAACACATTCCGCCAACATTTACAGATGTAATGTCAACACCACCTTCTACCATTCTCAGGACATCCGTTGGGTTAGTGAATAAAAATAGTGCTTTAAAATCATCATATTTTGGGTTTTTATACACTTCTATAGCCTTATCAATTGGCAAAACATACGCTTTTATCCCTGTAGGTGACACCTGCAGCAACAGACTTTTTCTTAGTTGGTCAGCGGCCACCTCATCACTGCATGCAATAATCTTATTACATCCCACTGCCTTTACCCAAACCGTTGCCACTTGACCATGGATTAAGCGATCATCAATTCTAGCTAAACAAATTTTCATATCATAGCTCCTCTTCAACATTGTTATCAAAATTTGTTTTGAAAGATTTTACAGAATCACGACCTGCGTGAATTGCAACATCCACTAATTCCGATAAACATAATTCATTTCTTGACATATAGATTTCTAGCAGCATTGGTAAATTTGCCCCTGCTACAATATCCAGATGTTCATTATCTGCAACGATTCGGCTTGCCGCATTATATGGACTACCGCCAAATAAGTCAACGATGAAAAGAGTTTCATCCTTATTATCAAGCTCTTTTATCGCCTTTTTATATTTTTCTACAAGTCCATCTGTACTTTCACCTAATTCAAATGTCACATACTTTAAATTTTCCTGCTTCCCAGATATCATTTCAGATGCTTTTACTAATTCTTCTGAAAATTTTCCATGGGTACATATTATTAGATTTACCAAACCTCTCACCTCCTTTATTACCCTATTTATAAAGCAATTTCCATGCCAATATGTGTATTAAAAAATAGTGGTTATCACTCTTCCTTAAAATCATCCAGCTAACCTGCCCAAATAGTAAGTAATGATCCGGATAATCCATTCTTTTAAATACAAGCAGGTATCATAAACAATAGGCTCGATCTTACTATTTGATACATAACTTTCTTTTTTGATACACTAGTTACGTAATTACTTTTTTATTGATACATTAAAGTTATAATTTCGTAAATTTAATATTTTTCGTATTAATCCATGATATATTAGATTTTTTTGAAAAGAACATTTCTCATATTTGTATTTCATGTATCATAAAAAAACAAACTCCTGCAAAGCAAACTGCTTCGCAAGAGTTTTCAACGACCTTATTTAACACTTCCTACTATCAAGCATATAACGAGTTTTACCGTGGATTATCGCCTACAATTTAAATCGCCGAACAGCTATTTGCATGTCTTCGGCAAGTTTAGCCAGGGATTGACTGGCTGAGGCCACCTCTTCCATTGATGCTGACTGTTCTTCAGTGGCCGCTGAAGCTGCCTGTGTTTCACCGACTGCAGCTTTACTGAAATCGTCAATTTTTCGAACGGAACTTA
>JARBUM010000222.1 GCA_029239675.1 Pelosinus sp.
AACCAAATATCATGGAGACACCGCCTCGTGCTCCAGATGAACCCCTGCTGAGCAAAAATATGATCACCATGATTGCTGTACAAAGTATCGTAATGGCTGTCACCGTTTTGGCTGCCTTTCAATATGGCTTACACACCCATAATGATGATCTTGCTGTAGGTCGAACCTTTGCCTTTGTAACGCTTATCTTAAGTCAAATTATTTGTGCTTATTCCGCCAGATCAGAACATTATTCCACATTCAAGTTAGGTTTCTTCAGTAATATCTATCTCAATATGGGCGCAGGCCTATCTTTCCTCTTACTATTGTTGTCCATCTATGGTCCTCTCCACCTTATTTTCAAAACGATTGAACCCGGCACTACAGAATTATTTGCATTCATTCTCTTTGCCCCCATTCCCTTTATCGCTACTGAAATCTGCAAGTTTATTTTGAATATGAAAAAATAAAGATTTATGGAATATATTAAAAATATTACTTGGGTAATAATTATATAAAATAGCCATTGAGGAAATGAATAGAATTCAATTAAGTTAGTTCAGCATTTGAGAGTAGCCAAGATGGCAGTTGCTATCTTGGCTATACTGTTGCCTATTATTGATATTCATAAACAACTTTGGCTCGTTGTTCTGCTGCAATATTTGATAATAGATTTGCTGACGAAACTCTGTCCCTTTATCGTAGAATGCAAGGAAACGTTGCCCCCTTGCGTATGATTATAAAAGATATGAAGATACTAAATTAGAACCACGAAATATCAGAAATGGAGGAGATATTATGGTAAGGGTTTGCCCGACTTGTTCAAATGTAGATATTGATAAATTGGAGAAATTTGTACCAGATAATCTAGAAGTGGAATGCATAGGTGAGTGTGGTCAGTATGAAGGAAAAAGTTTTGGATATATAAATAATGAATTAGTAATAAAAGACACAGAACAAGAATTTCTTGAATCAGTAAAATCTATGCAGTAGTCCCCCAATACCCATTTAGCAGCACACAATGATCTGTCATACGCCACGATACTATCGGATTTAGAGAGTTAGTATAGCATGTAATTTTTTTACCTATTCAAATGAAGATTTACAGGAAAATTGTTGAAACTATAATAAAAAGGAGAGATTATGCTAATGTCAAATGAGAAAGAAACATTAATTAAAAGTTCGGATCAAACTAGTCGTGGTGATGTGGAGTCAATTGCTGGGAAAGGTGATGCAAGCGGTACCAATAATCCTAATGCACATTTTGATGTTCATGAGAATGCTAAAAAATACTATGATATTGAAAAATCGCCTGCTTCCATGGAGGAAGTACATAAATGGCAGCGCCAGCATATTAAAACCCATGATCAGAGTAAAGATGGGTTTCCCCTTAATATAATTGTCGATCCTGCCATGCGTGAAATGTATCAGCACGTTCATGCGCAAGGTCTCACTAATGTTTTTGATCGGTTCGAGCAACAGGAGAAGATTCGCTGTAATTTTTGTACTTCCGGTTTATCATGTCAATTATGTGCCAATGGTCCCTGTCGTATTAATGCCAAGACGCCCCGAGGTAACTGCGGTGTTGATGCAGATGTAATGGTATCGAGAAATTTTGTGTATCGTCACGTCACGATTGGAACTTCAGCAAATATATTCCACGCGCAGCAAGCTGCACGTACTTTGAAAGCAGCTGCCGAAAATCCCAATAGTGGTTTGAAAATCCGTGATAAAGAAAAATTACTCAAATATGCGGAAATGGCTGGATTAGATAGCCATGAAGATGTAAATAAAGTGGCTGTTAATTTCGCCAATTGGGTGCTTGAAGATATGGGGAGACCTTATTGGGAAGAGTCGGCAATGACCAAAGTCTTTGCTCCTCCCAAACGTCAAGAATTATGGCGCAAATTAGGCTTATTTCCAGGTGGTGGTTTTAGTGAAATCGCATTAGCGCAAACAAAGTGCATGACAAATCTGAATGCCGATCCAGTTGATTTTTTACTCACTTCCGTACGATTAGGTGTCGCAAATGAATATCAAGGCTTATTTGCTCTCGATATTTTACAAGAAATATTAATGGGCACACAAAAGATAAGAACTGCAAAACAAAATATGGGTTTACTCAATAAGGATATGGTAAATATTATTACCAATGGACATATGCCGCTTACTGCACACGTTGTAATTGAATTAGCTTCCACTCCTGAGTGGCAGGAAAAGGCACGAAAAGCAGGTGCAACGGGTCTTCAGATATTAGGTCATGTTTGTGAAGGACAACAGCTGCTTAACTATGAAGATACTGGAAAGATGAGTGCGTACGGTGGTCAGGAAGGGGAATGGTTGTCAGAAGAATATCTGTTAGCAACTGGGGCAGTGGATCTATTTATGTTTGATTACAACTGTACGATTCCGACCCTGCCCTTATATGCTAAGCGCTTTGGCACTACTATGGTTAGTACCCATGAAGTCATTCGTATGCCTGATACACAAGTTGTAGAATTTAAGCCTGAAGAGATGAGTACACAGGCGGAAAAGATTTTAAATATGGCAATTGAGGCATATTCTAAACGAAAAGCAGAAAATAGAGAAGTCTATATTCCCCCACATGTGTCTGATTGTATGATTGGTTTTAGTACCGAATCAGTAAAAGCAGCTTTAGGTGGTTCGTGGAAGCCACTGATAGATGCAATTGTAGAGGGAAAAATTCGCGGGATTGCTACGATCGTTGGCTGTACAACTGCTCGATATGGACAAGGTGGTAGTAACATTTTCCGGATTACGAAAGGTCTTATTGAAAAAGACATCCTAGTACTATCTGGTGGCTGTACTTCATCCGTAATGCAGTATACTGGGCTGGCAGATCCCAAGGCAGCGGACGAAGCGGGAAGTGGCTTGAAGGCAGTGTGTAAGGCATTAGGAATTCCGCCAGTACTCTCCTATGGTGCATGTGTAGACATTGGGAAAATGACCCAGACGGCTAAAGAGATTGCTGACGCACTAGATGTAGATACGAATATGCTACCAATTGTTATTGGTGCACCTGAATATTTAGAGCAAAAGGCAGTTGCCGATGCTTGTACTGCCATTGCTCTGGGGTGGTTAGTACATGTTGCCCCAGTTCCTTCTGTAACAGGGAGCGATTTAGTGGTAAAAACACTAACAGAAACGACTGAAACCTTGGGCTTGGGCAAATTGACAGTGGAAACGTCTGCCGACAAAACGGTTCAAATTTATGTAGACCATATTGAGAAAAAGCGCAAAGAGCTTGGAATATAGGTCACTGTCACTAGAAGAAAAAATAGCCACTCTTTTTATGAAGTGAACCTTGGACAAGAAAGGATCAAATAAGAACCTCTTGTGAATACTTTTGGTATCCATAAGAGGTTCCCCTATATCATCAAACAGACTCTAATGATTCAATTATCGGCGGTGTAAAGGCTACTGGAGCTTCATTAATTTCAGTAGGTAAGCCCATTGTATCAAGTAAAT
>JARBUM010000223.1 GCA_029239675.1 Pelosinus sp.
ATTAAAGCGTGCTACATTCATGCCCGATTCAATTAATTTCTCCATAATTTCTGCCTTGCCGGTACTTGGTCCCATTGTACAAATAATTTTCGTCTTTTTGATCATATACTGATTCACACTCTCTTTACTTTTTATTTTAATACTTTGGCTGCTTTTCGGATAACATCATACACTTGATCCTGGGCTTCAATAAAACCATTTAATCCAGTTTTTTTCATTACTGAAGCATGCGCAGATGTCTTATCAGTAGTTTCTATAAGAACCTGTTTTAAACTTGTCAACAATTGTTCATCAAGTCCAGGTCGCCCAGCAATAACGTCTTTTGGTATAGCATCGGTTTGTTTTAATATTACCAAATTATGTACGGCAAGTCCATACTCTCTGGCTGTTTCCACTGCCTCTGAATAAGTAGCACCTGCATCAACAGTACCATCTAAGACTGCATCAATTACCCGATTATGACTCCCTAAGAAGACAGTCTCGGAGAAAAATCTTTCAGGATCTTTACCTTGTTCTAACAACATGGCTTTAGGATACACATACCCAGAAGCTGACTGTTTGTCGACAAAGGCAAAACGTTTCCCTTGCAAACTATCTATCGATTGAAACGCTTTATCTTTACGAGCAATGATATAACCATGGTAGGACGCATTCTTGTTCACTACCGTAGTCACCAAGGGCGTAATATCACCTTTACTTTTGGCAGAAACATAGGCAAAAGGTGAAAACCACCCTACATCAATTGTACCATTTAGCAAGGATCTCCCCAAAGAATCATAGTCAGAGACGATAATTATTTTGGGTTCCATTCCTAATTTCTTGGCGATCGCTTCTAATATCGGCGTATAATTTTCTTTAATTACTTGCGGTGCGGTAAATGGATTAAAACCAAATACTAATTCTTTACCCGTTTTAAATAGTGAGGCAACTTCCTGTATTTTGTCTACAGCAGCTGTCATCCTTTTCGTTAATGCATATACTTCGTCAATGTCTTTTTCCTGTTGTCCAATACTTTTCAAGGCTTCTTGTGTACCTGCAGCAATTTCAACAGTAGCTGCCCCAATACTCTCTACAGCTTGCGCCATTTGCTCTGTAGTCAATTGCTGATCACTTGATAGATTACACAATTTTTCTACTGTGCTTTCAATTTCACTAACATTATTAACAATCTCCTGCATACTCTCAGCGGATTTTCTCGCCAATTGTTCAATCCCATGAATTTTATCTTTACTGCCCTGCATGTGGGCTGTAACATAATTCGTACGATTAGTAATATCTTTCACTGTTTCTTCTACTTCACGGGTTATGGCTTCACTCTCACTAGCCAATTTACGCACTTCTTCTGCTACAACGGCAAAACCACGTCCTTGTTCTCCTGCACGTGCTGCCTCAATAGCTGCATTCAGAGCCAATAAATTGGTCTGACTGGCAATCCCCTGAATCTTACCAACAAAGGCGCCAATTCGTTTGGATGCCACATTCAATTCTTCCATATCATTCACAGAAGTTTCTACTACCTGAGCTACCTCCAACATGGTATTGCTTGCCTGGGTAATTTGCTGATGGTTATTAAGTGCTAACTGAGAAGAACGCTTACATTGTTCTAAAGCTTGCTGTGAAGCGTTGGCTACTACGGCTGCATTAGATGCAATTTCTTCTACACCTGCAGAGGCTTCCTCAGCACTGCTTGCAGTGGTTTCACTTTCCTGCGCTATACCATTGGATTGTTTAGTTAGTTTTTTTAATGCGGTGTTGCTATGCCCTGCGACCCAAGCCAACTGTTGGGACACAAAGGATAAGTCTTCCGATATACCATACATATCCACCTGTGGCATAGAGTGCTTTACAGAAGATTGGTCCTGACTTTTCTCTATATCTCCAGTCCTCGGCCAAGTTCTGCATAAAACTGCAGTCGAAATTCCAGCTATCACCAAAACAACGACTAATGCCCCTAAACTTCCTATATATCCCACCAAACATGCTGCTACTATACCAACGAGCATTACAGTTGTCAAATGAATCAGGCCTACTCTTTTGCGTACCATAAGTTTTCCCCCTCATGTGTGTATTATGATGATTAAACTAACTGTACATAGAGCTAAGGCATGTCATATAAACAACGCATTCTACTGCTCCATCAGTAATTAGTCACCATGGGTGTGTTATGCACGAAGTTTAATACTAGAGCTATCTATTTCTTATATGCCTCATAAGATTTGCGTACTAATGTCATAGGGTGCAATGTTTTTACATCCGCCCCATGTCCAATTTGCAGACGGCATGTTCCGCATTCAGAAACAACCGTATCAAGACCACTATCTTTAATCGTTTGGAATAAGCCCGAGCCTATATCCATGGAAATATCATATTTATCATCTTTAAAACCATAATTACCTGAGATACCACAACAACCAGCATCAGCATCTTGTACATCAAGCCCTGGAATTAAAGCTAATAAATCTACGCCTGGTAAACCCATACCTTGTGCTCTTAAATGACAAGGAGCATGATACATGTATTTTTCATTTAATGTACCAAAATCCGTATTTAAACGCCCTTCATCATGAAGATTCAGCAAAAATTCACCTGCATCATACAAATGTTTCGCATATTCTGCTACGCCTTCAATATGGAACAATTCTTGATACTCTTGCTTCAACATCAAACCGCAACTCGTGCAGCAAGTGATGATCGGATATCCTTTGTCAGTCCATTTCTTGAGAATTTGAATATTCTTTCTCGCATTTTCTTCTGCTTCATCCAAAAAGCCATTTACGACTAAAGGTGAACCACAGCAAACAAAGCCGTCTTCTACAATGACCTCAAACTTATTGGCTTGCATAACCGCAACAAAATCCATACCTACTTGCGGATCATTATAGTTAATAAAACAGCCAGGATAAAATACGACTTTATCAGGATAGCTGGTTTGTTTAAGATTTTTAAACAGTTTGCTAAAAGACTTTGATGCATATGCCGGCAATGGCGCCTTATCAGATATTCCTATTTTTTTCAATATGCCTCGACTCATCTTCATTCCCAAATTGGCCATCCCAGGGGTAGCCGCACTCAATTTAGCCATTTTCTCGCCGTGGGATAAAATCCAATCCCGCAAACTACGCTTACGATTCTTAAAATATTTAGCGCGAGCTAACATATTAAGAGTTGAAATAGGAACACCAGAAGGACATGACATATCACAATTCTTACAATTGGAGCAATACTCCAAAGAAGGTTCTATATCATCCTGAGATAATCTCATTCTTTCTAAAGTAGGGCCAACCATTTTAGGGCCACGAAATTTGCGTGTCGCTGCTGTCACTGGGCAATTTGCAATACACACTGTACAAGCTGTACAACTGTCTGGATTATTATGATGTTTCTTCATTATTTTTTCTCCCCTTACACTGACATAGCCGCTTGATAACCTGACGCAATTGCTACACCATTCCCTGATTTCT
>JARBUM010000224.1 GCA_029239675.1 Pelosinus sp.
TTTGATGTTTGTTGACAGTGAATATCAACGTCAAGGTATTGCAACCGAATTGATGAGAAGAATGGTTTATGAGCTGAAGATAAGAGATTTTGATAAAATAGTGTTAAATTCTTCGCCAAATGGTTTGTTGTTTTATAGACATTTTGGGATGTGATAGAATTGATATGTGTATTAAATTAAAAGAGCACCTTCAAATATTAGATGAGCGTCTAATATTTGAAGGTGCTGAAACGTTATTTATAGCTATTTAGAATAAGTTAGGCAAGATAAACTTTACCAGATAAGATATAAGTCCTGCAACCAATGCGTATAAAAAGCAAGGAATAATATTTGTACGAATCACTCTACCTTCTTTACCGGTTACACCTACTGTCGTACATGCTGCTACAACATTATGCACACAAATCATGTTTCCAGCAGCTCCACCGACGACTTGAACGGCAACAATGATTAATTTAGACATGCCAAGTTGATCCGCTACACCGAATTGGAAGCCGGAGAATAAGATGTTAGAAGTTGTATTGCTTCCTGACATGAAAGCTCCTAGTATGCCGATAAAGGGTGCAAAGATCGGCCATATCCCTTGGAAAATATCTGCTGTTGCTTTAGATAAGGCTACCATCATACCCACTTCGCCCGTTGTGTTATTACCAGAGTTTAGCATAACTTGTACCATTGCTATTGCAAAGACCAAGGCGATTGCCGCTGGTATAACCTGTTTAAAGGAAGTTTTCCAGGTTTCCTTAACCATTTTCTTATTCATTTTATGCATATAGATTGTAATGATGGATACAAGAATGAAGGCTATCGTTCCAGGCAAGTATAAGTATTGTAAAGAGTAATTTAAATTAGTGCCAATAATACCTTTCCAGGAAATTGTAAACGTAGGTCCGGTTAAAATCTGTTTTAGTCCTAAATATGGAATTCTTGTTACAACTAATATTAGTGATACAAGAATGTAGGGAAGCCAAGCCAAAAAGCTACTAATTTCTGGAGTATCGTCCTTAACAGAAGCAGCTGTTTCTGTTGAACTTAACCAAGAGCTATCCCATTTACTTTTGTTAGCAAAATCCCAGGTCGTTTTAGGGAGAAGAAAGCCTTTTTTTGCTGCTGTAACAACAATGGCAATTGCAATTAATCCTGACGCTAGAGAAGGTAGTTCTGGACCAAAGACAACTGCGATAAAGTAATAAGGAATTACAAAGGAAAGACCTGCAAAGATTGCAAAAGGTGCCAATTCTAAGCCTTCTTTAAAAGATTTCTTTTCACCAAATAGTTTTGTCATCATTAAGACAATTATTAGAGGTAGTATAGTTCCCATGATCGCATGAGGTAATGCTACCCATATACCTACGTTATGAAGGAATGTTGCGCCTGTAAAGCCTGCTCCTTCAATTTTGCTTAAAATTTCTGGAGAACCTAATATGGAGGATACACCACCTAAAATGGGTGTTCCAACTGCACCAAAGCTTACAGGTGTACTGTTACCTACTAAAGCTAACATTGCAGCGGCTAAGGGAGGAAATCCCAGTCCAACCATCAATGGTCCTGCCAATGCTGCAGGTGTACCAAATCCAGCGGCACCTTCTATGAAAGCACCAAATAGAAAAGCAATTATGATTGCTTGAACTCTTCTGTCAGGGCTGATGCCATAGAAAGTCTTATTGATTGCTTTAATTGCACCACTGTTTTTTAGTGTATTCATTAATAATATAGCACCAAATACGATTATTAAAATATTAAATGCACTTAATGCACCAAATATTGTCGCTCCTGTCAACCACTGGAAGGATACACCCCATTTTAATCCAGCTATTACAATTGCCACAAGCCACGCAACAGGCATAACTTTTTTTGCGGGCCAATTAAAAATCACCATTAATACGACAGTTAAAAGTATAGGAAGAGCTGCTAATATTGCTAACATTGATATATAATCTCCTTTTATTTTGTTGATTTTATTTGTAACGCTTTGAAGTGCTCCTTTTATTTCATAACAATTACTGATACCCCATCAGGTACGACAGTTACGGTTGCATCCTCTCCTTTGATTTCATAAGCCATTTTTAGTGCTTCCTCAAGAGTGTAGGCATGCAGCATGTGCATATCTTTTATCATCTTCGGATCGCATTGATCGGTAACAAGAATCACATTATGCTTTATTAATATTCGTGCTAAGATCTGTGATTCCCACTGGTCAGGAATTGTACTTTCCATTGGAATCTGCATTATTTTATCCATAATTAACTGTGCAGTTGGATTTTCTAAGAAAGTCTTGTAAAAATCCTCCCCACCGTGTCCATCATTGCATGCAGCAGCAATTATAATAACTCCATCTTCTTTGGCTGTGCCCTCAGCAGCTGTCATACCTTTGACCGATTGATAAATATTTTGATCGAGGGGATACCCACCATTAGAGGTAATAACAATATCCGCTGGCTGAGCCTTAATACTTGCTAATTCACTAACAAATTTACAGCCTGTTTCGTGGGCTGCAGTCCTATCTCCTGCAAATGCATTGATAATCTTCTTTTCACTATCAATAACGACATTTAAAATAAAGGATAAATTGGCAACCTCAGCTGCATATACCATATCCTTATGAATAGGGTTTCCTTCTAAAATCCCTGCTCTAGCATAGTCACTAGCAATAAATTTAGAGCAGTGATTCGCTAATACGGTTGTTCTTGAGGCAACTCCGGGCAGTACACTTTTTCTTCCACCTGAGAAGCCTGCAAAAAAATGAGGTTCGATAAATCCTTCTGAGACTAATAAATCTGCCTCCATGACCAGTTTGTTTAATATTAATTTTCCACCTGAAGGTAGAACACCAACTTCCACTAAACTGTTTGGGTCACGGCAGTCATGGTTTACTAACTTTTCATTTCCAACAATTTCTTTACCAAATTTATTTTCCATTTCCACAGGGGTTGTTAAGCGATGGAATCCCGTTGCAATTAATATGGTAATATCAGTATTCGGATTACCACTTCGGATTTCCTCTAATAATAGGGGCATCGTTATTTTACTGGGAACTGGTCTTGTATGATCGCTGGTTATAATTACAATGTTATTTTTCCCCTTTGCTAGGTCCTTTAATCTAGGTGATCCTATGGGCGTTTCCAGTGCTTTCTTTACAGTAGTAACTTGATCATCTTCTGTTTTGAAATGATGGGATTTAGACTCAAGCACCGCTAATAGGTTTTTATCCGATACTTCTAAGTCAATAAATCCTTTTGAATAAGGTATTTTTACAATCGTCATTGCTTCATTCTCCTTTTTGATTACCTGTAATTGGATTAAGCATTATTAGCATACCTTTCTAGGATTTAAGATATTCATTGGAACGTTAGTTATTAAAGTCCAGCAAAATACTTAAATGCGCACTCGCCTATTCACGTTCACTAGACTTTACAAGAACAGAAAAGCATATTGCTGAAAAA
>JARBUM010000225.1 GCA_029239675.1 Pelosinus sp.
AAGCAATCCTTCAAAGAAATTGTTTCCTGCATGAAAACTGCCCATTATTTTGTAACCAGTTTCTTTAGAATCTAAAAACTCAACGTTGCTGCTTTTAAATTTTTCGCTTTCAATCTCCTCATTAGCAAAGGATTTGACTACACGAATACCGGAAAGGCTATCTTGTACCCGAGAATTCACATTGGCAATTTTCTTCCGATTATCCATAAAAATAGCCTTCAGCTTTCGGTTTTGATAAACGCTGAAGACCACCATGATCATTGTAACGCATAGGAGAATCAGTGTCATTTTCACATGAATCAACATCAGCAATGCAAAAGATCCGATGATCTTTAATAGGGAAATAAATAAGTTTTCCGGTCCATGGTGTGCCAGCTCTGAGATATCAAACAAATCTGAAACCAGTTTGGACATCATTTCCCCTGTATTATTTTTATCGTAATAAGAAAAGGGGAGACGCTGCAAATGATCGAATAAATCCTGTCTCATATCGCTCTCCATTCGAGCCCCCATTACATGCCCCCAGGATGTAATATAGTATTGGCAGCCATAGCGAATGAGGTACATCACAATCAAACCTCCGCCAACATAACCAATGCCCTGCAAAATCTCCGCTGAACTTTGGGTGAATAAACCTTTCGTAAGAAGGTTTAAAATTTGCGGAAATGCAAGATCAATCATGGACATGGTTAACGCACAAATCATATCCGTATAGAACAAAAACTGATAGGGCTTATAATATTGAATAAACTTCTTTAAAATAGACATCTGAAAATCTCCTTTTATTGACGGGGCTGCAATCAAGTTGCTGCTGACCTGCTATAATTCTCCATACAGTATAACATTATTTAAATACATCTTTCCAATGAATACGTGGGCGAATTATGCTATATTATATTGTTAGTGCTAATATTTCAAAATAAACGTCTCAACCCCAGACAGAAGTATTTTATGATTTACATAAAGTACTTCTATCTAGGGTTGAGACTCGTTTACCTTAGGTACTCTTACATTTTATATATTCGGAATTAGACTCGAAACTTTGCAACCCCCTCTTGCAGCGTACTGGCTAAAGTAGCTAAACTGTGACTGGCAGAAGCAATTTCCTGCATAGATGCCGATTGCTCTTGCGTTGCAGCGGAAATCGTCTGAGTTTCTGCTGCATTCTCTTTGCTTACAATTTCAATTTCGTGAATCGATCCTACCAAGGTCTGGCTGCCATCAACGATCTGCTGAATAGCCTCTGATATTTCTTTTATCTGCTGAGAAAATTGAATAATTGATTCCACGATAATGGTAAACATCTCTCCCGCAGAGTTAATAACGACAATTCCGTCCTTTACTCGTTCCAAGCCTGATTGAGAAGCAGCAACCGCCTGCTCCATGTTAACTTGATTTTTTTGAATCACAGCTCCAATCTGCTGAGTAGCTTGATTAGACTGCTCTGCCAGCTTTCGAACCTCCTCTGCAACCACAGCAAAGCCTCTTCCATGTTCTCCTGCTCTTGCAGCTTCAATGGCAGCATTTAATGCTAATAGATTCGTCTTACTGGCGATAGTTGAAATCAGATTTACCATCTCACTGATTTCCTGAGATCCTGCGGCAAGCTCCGTAATTGCATTTTGCACCGCTGCCGATCCATGACTGATATCTTGCATTTGAACAATTGCTTGCTCAACAGACTGTTTTCCTTTTTCAGCCTCTTGAGAAGCATGTATGGCAATCTCAGATACGCCCTGAGTCGTTGTTAATATCTGTTCTGTGTTAGTCGACATTTGTCGTGCCACAGCAGCAATACGATCTGCCGAATTTACCTGTTTTTCCGTACCATGAGCAATATCAGTAATGGAAGCCGCTATTTGATTAGCAGCATCTGCTGAATGACTCGCACTGGCGGTTAGTTCTTCACTTGAAGCTGCTACATGCTCCGCCTGGGATTTTACATTAGTAACTAAAACACGTAAATTACCCCGCATATCTCGAAAACCCTTTGCTAATTGGCCAATTTCATCATGAGAATAGACTTGAATCTCTTGTTCACTAAGATCTCCATCTGTTAGTATCAAACATTCATCTCGAATGATCTGAATGGGTTTTGCAAAACGCTTACTCAAAAAGATAATAAATAAGATGGCGATAATAATACTTGCAATTGAAATAATGATCATCATGTACGCCAATGTAGTAATTTCTTTATTCACTTCTGTCTCTGGTGCTGCCACTGTCATAACCCATTTGGATCCATCAGGCAATAAAACAGGCGTAAAAACTCCCATCTTTGTAACATTATCAATAAAACTATACGATCCCTCCATCTGCGTACCCTTTTCGTTTACGGTTTTAAACAAGGATAGTAAGCGTTCATCTAATTCTTTCACCGGCAAATTAAGTTGGGGATTAATTTGCTTTTCATTCAATTTTAGTTTACCAATCATTTCTGGGTTTTTCGGATATGCAATAACAGTACCTAAATGATCTGTCAAAAATCCATAACCAGTGTCTTTAAACCTTATATCTTTTACTAACTCTGTTAGTCTGTCTAATGAATAGGTCCCTCCTATAACTCCTGCCAATTGACCATTATTAAGAACAGGTGTAGCTATAACTACAGATAGTTTGCCCGTTGTACGGGAGACTAAGGGGTCTGAAATAACAGGCTTTTGGGTAGAAAGTACCTTCTTATAATAATCCCGGTCACCATATTGAGCTGTAGAGCTGTCAGAAAGAACCCCTGATCCGTCTAGTGAAACAAAAAAGACAACATCAAAATAACCTATGCGCTTTTGGGTTTCTGCCAATGCTTGAACAATCTCGGTCTTATTCGTCCCATTTTTAATACGCTGGGTATTGGCAAGATCATCTAATCGAATTAACTTTTCTTGTAAGTCGAATTGTATCTTATTAGCATAATCCGTTCCAATTGAAGCTGCCGTTTCATTTACACTATGAATCAAATATTTGTTTGATAAATAATAACTAACACTAGATAATAATCCAAATGACAAAATAAATAAGGGAAGCAACATAATTAAAAATCGAGTTTGAATACTGGTTACTTTCATAAGCTGAGCCTCACTTTACACATAATAATATTTTGTTTCTCAAAATTTACAGCATAGCCTGATCACAGTAATTCTTAGGTATCACCAGTATTATGCATTTGATATATAACCTTGACCAATCACCCCCATTTCTTTGTAGATGATGAATGTAATATAATAAACATTTAGGACTTCACATTCATACTATGTACACAGGAAATGACCTAAAAACGCATATGAAAAAGTTGGTAATGTAACATAATAGAATTGTGTTACAAACAATAATATAAATACGCTTTTTTCTAGATAAATCCTTTTTTTCTTACAAATTTTATAATAATTTACAAATA
>JARBUM010000062.1 GCA_029239675.1 Pelosinus sp.
GGTAAAAGCTACAAGGTGCTTTAAAGTGAGGTGCAATAAATGAAAGATAAAATTCATCCAAATTATGGTGAATCAAAAGTAATGTGTGGTTGTGGCAACACTTTTGAAACTGGTTCTATTAAAAAAGAACTACGTATCGATGTTTGCTCAAAATGCCATCCGTTCTTTACTGGTCAGCAACGTAATATTACTGCTGGTGGACGTATTGAGAAATTCAATAAACGTTACGGTCAACAGGCCTAAAAACGGGGTAGCAGAGCAGAAATGCTCTGCTACATTTATATCTGTTATCAGGATAATAAAGGAGGGATACCATGAAACCCAAAGTCAGTATTGGCGGCCAAGCAGTCATCGAAGGTGTAATGATGCGCGGACCTGGCATCATCGCTACTGCAGTCAGGGAGCCATCAGGTGAAATTCTGGTAAAAAAGGAATTTTTCACACCTATTAGTGAACGGTATCCCATTTTGAAAAAACCAATGTTACGAGGCGTTGTTGCACTAATTGAGTCACTGGTACAGGGGCTCAAGGCCTTATCCTTTTCAGCTCAGGCAGCTGGTGAGGAAGGCGACGAATTATCAAATAAGGAAATTGCCCTTACCATGATGTTTTCTCTTGGATTGGCCATTGTTCTATTTGTAATTATTCCAACCTATGCAGCCAAATACATTCATAGTGCGATAACCGACCCTCGCATATTAAATTTAATGGAAGGTGTGCTACGGTTAGCCATCTTTTTAGTGTATATTACAGCGATATCCAGAATGAAAGATATTCGACGAGTATTTGAATATCATGGTGCTGAGCATAAGACAATTCATGCTTATGAAGCAGGTGTGCCATTGGATGTAGAGCATGTTCGGACCTATACCACATTACATCCTAGGTGCGGTACCAATTTTCTGTTTATCGTGATGATAGTAAGTATTGTAATGTTTGCTTTCTTAGGCTGGCCCGATTTATGGATTCGCATTGTATCACGCATTATTTTAATGCCAGTGGTGGCGGGGCTTGCCTATGAGATTATCCGTTTTGCAGGAAAGAGTGAAGCTGCATGGGTGGGTATTGCCATTATGCCAGGTTTACTATTACAAAAACTAACGACGCGAGAACCGAGTGATGATCAATTGGAAGTGGCGATAAAAGCCTTGGAAGCGGCTCGTCCAGTCGAAGAAACGTAAATGCAACCACAAAGACACAAGGGGATGCTATAAAGTAAACTAAGATTCAGATAGAGTTTTAATTCTATCTGAATCTTAGTCACCCTTTGTGGTCTAACTATATATAAATAAAAGTTTTAGAGGAGAATGACCATGCTGGATAAATTGCAGGCCATTGAAGATAGACATAGTGATTTAGAGAATTTAATTAGCGATCCTTCTGTGATAGCCAATATGTCAGAATGGCAAAAACTTGCGAAGGATCATTCTAAGCTGACACCTATCGTGGTTAAGTTCCGTGAGTACAAAGAGGTACAGCAAGGTATTGCCGATGCTCTTGAAATGTTGAATGATAAATTAGATAATGATTTTCGGCAGATGGTGACAGCAGAACTTTCTGAATTGAAAACTAAAAATGAACTTCTGAAGGAAGATTTGCGCATTTTATTATTGCCTAAAGATCCAAATGATGAGAAAAGTGTAATCGTAGAAATTCGTGGCGGTGCTGGTGGTGATGAAGCTGCCTTGTTTGCTGGGGATTTATTTCGTATGTACACTCGTTACGCGGAAAACCATGGCTGGCGTACGGAGCTTTTGGATGCTAATGCACCAGACTTGGGTGGCTTTAAAGAGGTTGTCTTTACCATTGATGGCGATGGTGCGTATAGTCGCTTGAAATATGAAAGTGGGGTACATCGTGTACAACGTGTTCCTACCACTGAATCGGGCGGACGCATTCATACTTCTACTGTTACCGTGGCTGTATTGCCTGAGGCAGAAGAAGTAGATGTAGTTATTAATCAAAATGATCTGCGAATTGATACCTATTGTGCCAGCGGTGCAGGTGGTCAGCATGTTAATAAGACAGAGTCGGCAGTGCGAATTGTTCATCTGCCAACAGGAATTGTTGTACAATGTCAGGATGAGAAATCCCAGCTGAAAAATAAGGACAAGGCAATGCGCGTGCTAAGGGCCAAGGTGTTAGAACAGGCTGAAGAAGAGCATCGAGCAGAGATGGCTGAGACGCGAAAAAGCCAGGTAGGCACGGGTGATCGCAGTGAGCGCATTCGGACCTATAATTTCCCCCAAGGTAGAGTAACAGATCATCGCATCGGATTGACTCTGCACAAGTTAGATTTTGTATTGAATGGCGATATTGATGAAATTATTAATGCTTTGATAACAACAGACCAAAGTCAACGTATGCAGCAAGGTGAATAATATGGCAAATAAAAAAGAAGTTTGGACCATACAGACAATTTTAAATTGGACAAGGCAGTACTTTTTAGATAAAGGCGTGGAAAATCCACGTCTTGATGCAGAAGTACTGCTTTCCCATATCCTAGAGAAAGAAAGACTGTATTTATATGTTCATTTCGATCAACCTCTAGAAGAACAAGAGTTATCAGCTTTTCGTACAGCGGTGAAGCAGCGAGCTGCACGTTTGCCAGTGGCCTATATTATTGGCAGTAAAGAATTTATGGGTTTAGATTTTAATGTCACGCCTGCTGTACTGATCCCTAGGCCTGATACGGAAATATTGGTAGAGGCCGCTTTAAGTCGTCTTAGGGCAGTAGAGAATGCTTGTATTTTGGATATTGGGACAGGCAGTGGTGCTATTTGTATTAGCATACTGGCTAATTTGCCAACAGCTAAGGGGGTGACGGTGGACATTTCTCCAGAGGCATTGACTGTAGCTAAGGGGAATGCTGCTAAACATCAAGTTGAGGACAGACTCATTTTTTGTCAGGGCGATTTATTTACTCCTGTAAAAGGCCAAAGATTTACGGCGATTTTGTCAAACCCGCCTTATATCCCAGCAGGAGATATTTCTGGGCTTACCCCAGAGGTACGGCAAGAGCCTAATTTAGCTTTGGTAGGCGGTGAGGATGGCTTAGATTTTTATCGTCGTATTATACAAGAAGGTAGAAATTATTTAGTTGATAATGGTTTTATGGCTATGGAGGTTGGTATTGGTCAGGCTCAGTTGGTGGCAGCTATGGCTGAGGCTACAGGCTGTTTTAAAGTTAAGGAAATTGTGAAAGACTATGGTGGAATAGAACGAGTCGTGGTGTTAGAAGTATTGTATGTTTAAAAAACGCTTGTAACGCGAAGTGCTAGTGCATTGCACCAAGGAACACGAAAAGAGTAATATATTATTCCGCAAAAGACTTCGCGTATCTTCGTGTCCTTTGTGTCTTCGCGTTCTAAAATGTTTTTAACTATTGAATTAAGATGTGGTATTTCAAAAAGGTAGGGTTTAATATGCATACTGAGTATTTTATAGTGGATAAAGATAATCCTGATAAAGAGATTTTAGGGCAAGCGGCGGAGTTGTTAAAACAGGGCAAGTTAGTGGCTTTTCCCACGGAAACTGTCTATGGGTTAGGTGCCAATGGGCTGGATGAAGAAGCAGTAGCTACTATTTTCCAGGCAAAGGGGAGACCGTCGGATAATCCGTTAATTTTACATATTGCTCACAAAGAAGAGTTAAGCCAGCTTGCTGCTCATATTCCCAATAATGCTAAGGTTTTGATGGATGCTTATTGGCCAGGGCCTCTAACTATTGTAGTAAGAAGAAAAGCAGTGGTGCCAGACATTGTTACGGGAGGGCTGGAAACGGTAGGGGTTCGATTGCCTGACTCGATTGTTGCACGTAAGCTCATAGAATTGGCAGGTACACCCATTGCCGCACCTAGTGCCAATACCTCTGGGAGGCCGAGTCCAACCAGTGCTCAAGCGGTATTAGTTGATCTTGAAGGCAAGATTGATGCTGTAGTTGATTCTGGGAATTGCCAGATTGGCGTAGAATCAACGGTAGTAGATTGCACTACGCCAGTGCCTACCCTATTAAGGCCGGGGGGGATTACCTTAGAGATGTTGATAGAAACCTTAGGTGAGGTGGAAATTGACCCCATTCTTAGTGGTAGTTTTGAACTTGCCCCTCGCTCCCCAGGAATGAAATATACCCATTACGCTCCTGAAGCGCCCATGGTGTTATTTGAAGGCGAGTCTTCTCAAGTCGTAAATCTACTTTTACAGGAGATCAATACCGCATTGGCTGAGGGTAAAAGAGTAGGCGCATTGGTTTCTACAGAGACTGCAAGTAGATTGCCTGCAGCTGTGATACCTTCTATATATGGCAGGCGGGAGAACGTGGATGAAATAGCCACCAATCTTTATATGGCGCTGCGTAGTTACGACGACCATTCTGTCGATGTGATTTACGCGGAGGGCATCTCGGAAGAGGGGCTAGGATTGGCGGTTATGAACCGCCTGCGGAAAGCAAGTGGCTATAGGATTGTGAAAGGCTAACATATCCCTCATTTCCCCCACATATACTCTAGCAGATGGAGGTGGGGGTTGGTGAATAGTCTAGAATTATTGGTATTAAGTGCAGCCTTAGGGACGGATTTATTTTCAGTGGCTGTTCCTATTGGTATGAATCGCATGAGGCTCAGAATTATTTTCCGTGCAGCAGTTGTCTTTGCTTTATTTCATATCGTTCTTATACTGACAGGGTATTATGTTGGACATTTCTTGGGATCAGTGGTGGAAAGGATCGGTAGTTATCATAGTGAATATCCGCTTCTTGTTATGGAAAATTGGGCCAGTATTTTGGGAGCATTGGTTTTAATTGGTCTGGGTATATATATGATTAGGGAAAATGTAATTGGTGCTGTGCCAAATAAAAACAAAGCTCATCCCTTGCAGGGTTTTTCCCTATTGGTGTTAGCAACTAGCGTGAGTATTGATGCTTTGGCTGCGGGCTTTAGCATGGGGATGATGGATGTTGATTTGGTAAAATTAAGTGTAATCTTAGGAGTTGTGATCTTTTTTATTGCTTTACTAGGCTTGGGTCTGGGGCGTAAAATGGGGCGTTATATTGGTGGCAGGGCTGAACTTATAGGGGGAATGGTCCTAGCTTTATTAGGAATACATATCCTATGGGCTATGTTGTATTAAGGACAGTTTAGCTTAGTTATAAGATTAATAACAGAAAGGCAGTTGGAGATAAAAATGCTGCAGATATTGATTGTTTGTACAGGTAACACTTGTCGTAGTCCTATGGCCGAGGTATTATTACGGGATAAAATACAAAAATCTAATGTGACAGATCAGATTGCAGTAGCATCTGCTGGTATTGCGGTTTGGAGCGAGGGGAAAGCATCTCAAGGGGCTCAAACGGTTATGGAAGGGCGGGGGATTGACATGGTAAGCCATCGCTCCCGTCGCCTCTCTCTTGAAGATATTGTAGCTGCTGATTTGCTGTTGACCATGACGGCCAGTCATAAGGAGGCAGTGCTTTCTATTATGCCTGAGGCTCAACATAAAGTATTTACATTAGCAGAGTTTGCCGGTGAACACAGAGATATCTCTGATCCTTATGGTGGTAATAGGGCAATCTATGAAGCTTGTGCCGTGGAAATTGAAAGAAGTTTGGAAAAGTCATGGAGCAGAATAGTAGAACTTGCAGGAAAAATCAATTCAGTAGAGAAAAATGACGAGTAGAGTGTGTTATAAGAATGGCACTCTGAAAGTATTAAAACTGGAGGCTTATGCATGTTAGTAGCAATTGGTAGTGACCATGGTGGTTTTCAATTGAAAGAAGAAATTAAAAAATTATTAGTAGAAGAGAATATCGCCTTTGAAGACTTTGGAACTCATTCGGTACAGTCCGTTGATTATCCTGATATTGCAGAGCGAGTTGGTGAAGCTGTAGTCAAGGGAGAATATACTAGGGGTATTTTGATTTGCGGTACAGGTATTGGTATCAGTATTGCCGCTAATAAAATAAAGGGTATTCGAGCTGCGCTTTGTCACGATGTATTTTCAGCCCAAATGACTCGGGAACATAATGATAGCAACGTGTTAGCTATGGGCGAAAGAGTCATCGGCCCAGGATTGGCTCGCATGATTGTTTCTACTTGGCTTGCGACGGAGTTTATTGGTGGCCGTCATGCTGGCAGAGTAGCGAAAATTTCCCAGTTAGAATCCTAATTATCCTAAAGGGGCAGTGGTGGCATGAGCATAGAACTGGATGCGATAAAACAGCAGACAATTGACGCTGTAACGGAATTACTGAAGGTTGCAGGAGTTACTTCTGGACAAGTTATGATAGTCGGTTGCAGCACCAGTGAAATAATCGGGGAAAGAATTGGTTCAGCAGGGTCTTCTGAGGTAGCAGAAGCTATTCTAAGCAGCTTAATGGCAGTGTGCGCTCAATTTGAGGTCTATCTTGCTGTGCAGTGTTGCGAGCATTTGAATAGAGCATTAGTGATAGAGCAGCAAGCTGCTCAGAGGTATCAGTTGGAACCTGTGATGGTAGTACCTGTACCTAAAGCTGGCGGTGCTTTAGCCGCTAGGGCTATGAGTTCTTTTGCTTGTCCGATGGTAGTGGAAAAAATTAAGGCTCATGTAGGTCTGGATATTGGCAGTACTTTAATTGGCATGCATCTAAAAGCAGTGGCTGTGCCTGTACGATTAAAACAAAAAAATATTGGACAAGCGTTTTTGACTGCAGCTCTCACTCGTCCTAAACTGATTGGTGGTCCACGGTCTGTTTATTCGTTGGCTAAGCCGCTCTAAGACTCCCATCTTTTATAAGTAGGAGTTAAGAGCGGCTAAGTTCCTGAATAAGTGCGACTAAGATCCGGATGAAGTTAAAACTCCATCTGAATCAAGTCTTCTTTATAAATAAGAATATGGGGGAATCAATATGAGTATACTTGCTAAATTTGATCCGGAAATTGCTAAAGCAATTGCTTTAGAAGGACAACGTCAAGAGAACAAGCTTGAATTAATTGCTTCCGAGAATTTTGTTAGTAAAGCGGTTATGGAAGCACAGGGATCAGTTTTGACGAATAAATATGCTGAGGGTTATCCAGGAAAACGCTATTATGGTGGCTGTGAATACGTAGATATAGTAGAGCAGTTAGCGATTGATAGGGTAAAACAATTGTTTGGTGCAGAGCATGCCAATGTGCAGCCGCATTCCGGTGCTCAAGCCAATACAGCAGTGTATTTTGCCTTCTTACAGCCAGGTGATACTATTTTAGGGATGAACTTGGCTCATGGTGGCCATTTGACTCATGGCAGTCCAGTGAACATCTCAGGCAAGTGGTTCAATATTGTACCTTATGGTGTGGATGAAAAAACTCACACGATTAATTATGATGAGGTAGCTGAACTTGCAGAAAAACATCGTCCTAAGATGATTGTTGCAGGAGCAAGTGCTTATTCAAGGATTATAGATTTTGAACGCATGGGTCAAATCGCTCGTCAGGTCGGGGCAATGCTTATGGTAGACATGGCTCATATTGCTGGTTTAGTAGCGGCAGGGCTACACCCTAATCCTGTGGGGCATGCTGATATTGTTACAACCACAACTCATAAAACCCTACGTGGACCACGGGGCGGCGTGATTATGTGCCGCAGTGAATTGGCTGCTAAAATTGATAAAGCCATATTCCCTGGTATTCAAGGTGGCCCATTAATGCATATCATCGCCGCAAAAGCAGTAGCTTTTAAAGAAGCATTATCAGAAGAATTTAAAATATATCAGCAGCAAATTGTTAAAAATGCAGCAACCTTGGCAGAGGGGTTAATGAAATCAGGATTTACCCTGGTTTCAGGTGGTACAGATAATCATCTATTGTTAGTCGATTTACGTCCTCAGAACATGACGGGTAAAGAAGCTGAGAAAATATTAGATGAAGTAGGCGTTACTGTAAATAAGAATGCGATTCCTTATGATCCTACTAGTCCTTTTATTACAAGCGGTATTCGTCTTGGCACGGCCGCTCTTACCTCTCGTGGTATGAAGGAAGCAGATATGGAGATTGTGGCTAATATTATTGCCATGGTATTGAGCCATCCTGCTGATGAAACAGTTAAATCTAAGGCGGCAATTATGATTGCCGAGTTGTGTAAAAAACATCCATTATATGCCTAGTAAAACATTGTAATCTAAGTTATAAGATCGAAAAAGGCTCCGAGTCAATCGGAGTCTTTTTTTTATTGCAGTAAAACAGTAAAATATTCTTGCTTTTTTACTGCAATGACTGGTATAATGGCTTAAAATGTTACAGTATGTAAGTCTTGAAAAAGAGTTTGTTCTCTACAGAAGGACATTCTTCTATAAACTCATACTAAAATATAATGTAGTTACAGCGTCGTAACGAGAAAGAGTATCTAAGGTCTGCTGTAAAAGGACTGGGCCCAAGGATGCAAATACGCTTATGCGGATGATACCGTGAGTGATAAAAACTCTGCGGAAAATTTCTCACTGCTGAAACCTGAGGATTACATCTTGTCCCTGCTAGAAAGTGAGAATGTTTCGGTGGTTTTTTTGTTTTTCCAAAACATTAAATGGAGGTGGAGGAGAATGGGGCATCATACAATCTCGATTCTGGTACTTAATCAACCAGGGGTGTTAGTGCGGGTAGCTGGTATGTTTTCTCGCCGGGGATTTAATATTGAGAGTTTAGCAGTAGGCACTACCCACGTACCAGAATATTCGAGAATTACAGCGGTTATGCAAGGTAGCGACGCGATTGTGATGCAGGTGGTAAAACAACTGGAAAAATTGGTAGAAGTACGGGCAGTAGAAATTTTACCTGTAAACCTGGCAGTAGTTCGAGATATGGCGATGATAAAGGTGAAAGCGAATCCAGATAAGAAGTTGGAAGTCTTGCAATTGGCAGAAACTTTTGGAGCCAAAGTGGTGGATATTTCCGAAAATACGTTAATGGTAGAAATAACGAGTGGCAAAACCAATACAGAAGCCTTGATTGAGGCATTATCATCCTATGGCATTCTAGAGATGATTCGAACGGGCGTTGTTGGTCTGCAACGAGGGGACTGTAGTATTTATGAAAAGGAAAAATGTGAAATGAGTAAGTTGTTTGATACAGCTGAAGTCAAGGCGTAGGGCAGAAACCACCTCTCAAAGCCAAGGAGACTATCTGGTATCTATGCAGAAGAGTAGCGGCGGCAAATGAAGAGGCTGTTTTAAATAAAAAATTTAAAGAATTTAGGGAGAGATGATGAAGATGAGTAAAATGTATTATGACAAAGATGCGGTAGTAGAATTAATTACAAAAAAAACAGTGGCTATTATTGGTTATGGTAGTCAAGGCCATGCCCATGCATTAAATTTACATGATAATGGCGTAAAAGTAGTGGTTGGTTTGTATGCGGGCAGTAAGTCTTGGGATAAGGCTAAAAATGATGGCTTAGAAGTTTTGGAAGTTGCGCAAGCAGTAGCTGCTGCTGACGTAGTTATGATTTTAGTTCCAGATGAAAAACAGGCTAAAATTTATCAGGAACAGATTGCACCAAATTTGAAATCGGGTGCGGCATTGGCTTTTGCTCATGGCTTTAATATTCATTTTAACCAAATTACCCCGCCAGCTGATGTGGATGTATTTATGGTTGCTCCTAAAGGGCCTGGACATTTGGTGCGTCGGGTATTCCAAGAAGGTGCAGGGGTGCCATGTTTAAAGGCTGTATATCAAGATGCTTCCGGGCAAGCCGAGGCTTTATCATTGGCTTATGCTTGGGGTGTAGGCGGTACGAGAGCCGGCGTGTTAACAACTACTTTCCAGGAAGAGACTGAAACCGATCTATTTGGCGAGCAAGCGGTATTGTGCGGGGGAGCAACAGCCTTGGTAAAAGCTGGATTTGAGACCTTGGTGGAAGCTGGTTATCAGCCAGAAGTTGCTTATTTCGAATGTTTGCATGAGTTGAAGCTGATTGTCGATCTTATGTATGAAGGCGGTATGGCAGCCATGCGCTACTCCATCAGCGACACTGCTGAATATGGTGATTATATGATTGGTAAACGAATTGTTACCGATGAAACAAAAGTAGAAATGAAAAAAGTATTAACAGAAATTCAAACAGGTGTATTTGCAAAGAACTGGATTTTAGAAAATCAAGCCAATCGCCCTGAATTTTCTGCAACCAGACGTCGTGAGGCGGAACATCAAATTGAAACGGTGGGTAAAGAATTACGCGGTATGATGAGTTGGTTGAAGAAATAAGGTAGAATTGAGGTGTTGGTATGGAACGCAGAATTAAAATTTTTGATACCACCCTACGTGATGGTGAGCAGACGCCTAGCGTATGTTTGGATATGCATGAGAAATTAGAAATTGCCCAAAGTTTGGTCAGATTAAATGTAGATATCATTGAGGCTGGCTTTCCCATTGCTTCACCAGGAGATTTTAAGGGTGTCAGCCAGATTGCTGAGTATATTAAAGGCCCTGTGATTGCAGGCTTAGCCAGAACCAATAAAAAGGATATTGATGCTGTAGTGCAGGCTTTGGCTAAAGCACAGCGCCCCCGCATTCATACTTTTATTGCAACTAGTGATATCCACATGGAATATAAATTGAAGATGTCTAGAGACAAGGTGTTGGCAATGACAGAGGAATCTGTACACTATGCAAAGCAATTTATTGAAGACATTGAATTCTCTGCTGAGGATGCCTCCCGGTCAGACTGGGACTTTCTCTGTCAAGTGTATGCTAAAGCCATAGCTGCAGGTGCGACGGTGATTAATGTGCCTGATACAGTAGGGTACACCACCCCTGATGAATATGGAGCCTTAATTCGCTATTTGCGAGAACATGTGACTGGTATCGATAAGGTGGATATTAGTGTCCACTGTCATAATGACTTAGGGTTAGCTGTGGCTAACTCTCTAGCAGCCGTGAAGGCTGGTGCAACCCAAGTGGAGTGTACCATCAATGGTTTGGGTGAACGAGCTGGAAATGCTGCCTTAGAAGAATTGGTGATGGCCTTTTATACTCGTCGTGATTATTATAAGGTGACCACAGGCATTGATACGAAACAAATTTATCGTGCATCTACCCAAGTGAGTGCATTGACAGGAGTAGATGTGCAGATTAATAAGGCAGTAGTAGGAGAAAATGCTTTTGCTCATGAGTCGGGCATACATCAGCATGGAGTTTTGAACAATTCTCTCACCTATGAAATTATCTCTCCTGAAGTAATTGGTATGAGCCGTAATTCCATTGTGCTGGGCAAACATTCTGGCAGACATGCTTTTGAAGAGCGCTTAAAGCAAATGGATTATAATTTGGATAGCGAAACCATTAATGCGTTATTTGCTAAATTCAAAGATCTTGCGGATCGCAAAAAAGTGGTATTCGATCAGGATATTGTCGCTTTGATTATTGATAAGCCTTCCATGCAGCCTGCCTGGTATCGTCTGGTGTCATACCAAGTAGTGAGTGGCGGCAGTGCAAATGCGGCAACGGCCTCTGTAAGGTTAGAGACTAGTAATGGGATTACAGAAAAAGCAAGCTGCGGCGATGGTCCAGTAGATGCTGTTTTTAAAGCGATTGAGCAAGCTGTAGGCTTTGCTGTTTGTCTGAAAGACTATCAGTTAAAAGCCATTACTGCTGGTGAAGATGCCTTAGGAGAAGCCACAGTCTGGATAGAGTATAACAATATTGTATATAATGGGCGAGGTTTAAGCACAGATGTGATTGAAGCAAGTGCCAGAGGTTATATAAATGCCATTAATAAACGCTTAACTGTATGTGGCTATCCTCAGGTACAGCAAGGATAACGTTTAGATCAAAACTTCTGTAAGTATTGCAGTTGATTCATTGGTCAAGGAGATAAATTATGAGTGAAAAAAACATTATAGTGATTCCTGGTGATGGAATTGGAGAAGAAATAACAGCGGCTGCTGTCCGTATATTAAAAAAGGTAGCAAGCAAGAGTGGCTTAACATTAAACTTTGAACGTCATTTAGCTGGTGGTGCAGCCATTGATGCCTATGGCGTTCCTTTGCCGGATAGTACGATTAAGGCAGCAAAAAAGGCAGATGCTATATTGCTTGGAGCGGTTGGTGGCCCTAAGTGGGATAGTGTTTCTCCAGAAATCCGGGCAGAAAAAGCTATTTTGGGATTGCGAAAAGAATTGGGCCTATATGCCAACTTGCGTCCTGTTCGTGTTTCAGAGGCTTTAATCGAATTTTCACCGCTAAAGCCAGAGGCAATTGCTGGTGTAGATATTTTACTAGTGCGGGAATTAAATGGTGGTATTTATTATGGGGAGAAAAGTGAGGCGGCAGTGGTCAATGGTGTAGAGCAGGCTTCTGATCTTGAAATCTATAGTGCACCTGAGGTCCACCGCATTGTGAAATTGGCTTGCCAAGCGGCCCAATTACGTCGCAAGCAGGTAGTTTCTGTAGATAAGGCCAATGTATTGGCTTCCTCTAGATTGTGGCGCAAGGCAGCCCAAGAAACAGCTGCTCAGTACTCTGATGTTAGCTTGAGTCATTTATATGTGGATAATTGCGCTATGCAGTTAATCTTGGGGCCTAAGCAGTTTGATGTAATTGTAACAAACAATTTGTTTGGTGACATATTAAGCGACGAAGCCGCTGTGCTGACAGGGTCTATTGGTATGCTGCCCTCCGCTAGTCTTGGTAATGGTACAGGGCTATACGAACCCATCCATGGATCGGCCCCCGATATTGCGGGTTTAGGTTTGGCAAATCCAGTAGGTACCATTTTATCTGCCGCTATGCTTCTGCGCTACTCTCTAGGAGCAGAGGAAGCAGCTGTAGCAATTGAGAAGGCAGTAGATCGGGTTTTAGTTCAAGGATATCGTACCGCTGATTTGTATAAGCAGGGGTCTACTAAAGTTTCAACGGAAGAAATGACGAGCTTGATTGAACAACAACTTGGTTAACATCTTCGCTAGGAGGTGACTTGTATGAAGATATCTGGTGCTCAGGCTATTGTAAAATGTCTAGTAGAGCAAGAGGTAGACACTGTTTTTGGTTATCCAGGAGGACGTATTTTGCCATTGTATGATGCTATATATGAAGGGGAGATCCGTCACATTCTTACCGTACATGAACAAGGAGCAATACATGCAGCGGATGGATATGCTCGTGCTAGTGGTAAGGTAGGGGTATGTATTGCTACTAGTGGCCCAGGGGCTACTAATTTGGTGACAGGTCTGGCTAATGCCTATTTGGACTCAGTGCCCTTGGTTGTTATTACGGGTCAGGTTTCCATGGATCTAATTGGCAATGATGCATTTCAGGAAGTGGATATTACTGGAATTACTATGCCTATAACGAAACATAATTTTTTGATTAAAGATGTTGCAACCTTACCTGAAATCATACGCTTTGCATTTCGAATTGCCGCATCAGGTCGACCAGGACCTGTCTTGATTGATATACCCAGCGATATCCAAATGGATCTATGTAATTTTGCCCAAGAAGATGACAAGCAGAAAAACAAACCTAGAATTCAATGGGAACTATCAGAACTGGGCAGTAAAATGATTGATAAGGCAGTAGAAGCGGTGCAAGGCGCTAAGCGGCCAGTGATGATCGTTGGCGGTGGTGTAGTTTCCTCTGGTGCTCATGAACAGGTGATTGCTCTGGCTGAGAAAATCAATGTTCCCGTAGTGAGTACCTTGATGGGATTAGGTACATTTTCAGCTAAACATCCTTTATTCTTGGGATTGACGGGTATGCATGGTCATAAGGCGGCGAATCTCGCAGTTCATGGCGCGGATGTTGTCATTGCAATCAGCAGTCGTTTTAGTGACAGGGTAACGGGTAATAAGTTTAAATATGCGGAAGGAAAAACTGTCATTCACATTGATGTAGATCCTGCCGAACTTGACAAAAATGTTGCCACCAATATCCCTTTAGCAGGAGATGTAAAGCAATTAGTAGGTATGTTGCACCAACGTGTGCAAGCTTTGAATCACTGTTCTTGGTGGGATTTGATTAAGGGCTGGAAAGAAAAGGTTGTGGTGGACCAGGATAGTGATGAGTTGACAGCGCCTTGGATGTTAAAGCATGTATCTGCGCTTACAAGCGGAAAACCATTTATTTATGCGACAGATGTAGGGCAGCACCAAATGTGGGCTGCACAGAATCTCAATATAGAAACTCCTCGCTCTTGGATTACTTCTGGTGGTCTTGGTACCATGGGGTTTGGTCTACCTTCTGCCATTGGTGCGCAAGTCGCCCTACCAACTAAAAGGGTAATTACGATTGTAGGTGATGGGGGCATTAAGATGACTGGCTGTGAGCTCTTTACTGTAGCCAGCCAAAGTTTACCCTTGATTACAATTATTGTGGATAACAGTTCTTTGGGAATGGTACGTCAACTACAACAATTATTTTATAAACAGCGGTACTCGGCATCTTTGCTGCCAGTGCCAATGGACTTTGTCTGTTT
>JARBUM010000012.1 GCA_029239675.1 Pelosinus sp.
AATTAATGTTTTTAAAAAAGTTTTCAAGATACTCTGGTCTTCTTAAACCATAATCTAACATATAAGAATGTTCCCAGGCATCTAATACTAACAAAGGCTTACGATCTAATGAATGGCCAACCTGATGTTCATCAATCCAACAATTATTTAATCTACCATTATTATTGTCTTGATACAATACAGCCCAACCAATACCACGCATACTAGCAGTAGTCTTGAAATCTTCTTCCCATGCTTCATAGCTACCAAAATCTTCAGCAAGTTTTTCCACCAAGGGAGAGTCCAGACTTATCCTGCCCTGACCACCTAAATTTTCGAAATATAATTCATGCAAACGCATACCATTATATTCCCGGCCTAGACGACGCATAAGACCGGCATAATCAAGGCTGTCTACTTGACCTTCCGCTACTAATCCTTCAAGACTCGCTGCAATCTTATTCGTATTTCTTACATACCCATTATATAGGGCAAAATGATTGTGCAGTAATGCTTCGCTAAAGCCTTGCATTCCCAAAAGATAGCCATAATCTTGTGATTGATAAGACATTGTCCTTCCCCCCGCTTAAAGTATTTCAGTGATGCACATTGGTTCTTTATTCCAGTAACAGAATTGTAATTATCCTACATGTTTCGTTAATTGTTTTTATTATATGTTACTATTTTTGTATTATATCACCTTAAAGACAGCTTTGCCTCCTTATTACAACATTTATACAGTATACTTTCTCAGATAAACAAGCCTTTCTTTATAATGTGATATAATGAGAATGACTATCAGTATAACAAAGGATGGAAGTTGTGGATATTATAAAATCGACAGGCTATTTTATTCTAGCAGGTTTATGCGAAATTGGCGGCGGTTATCTAATCTGGCTTTGGTTGCGGGAAGATAAGAGCATTAGCTATGGAGTTTTCGGTGCAATCATCCTACTATTATACGGAGTCATTCCCACATTACAACCTGCCAGCTTCGGACGTGTTTATGCTGCTTACGGCGGTATTTTTATTGCACTTTCCCTACTGTGGGGCTGGGGTATCGATAAAGTTACCCCTGATAAGTTTGATATTATCGGGGGACTAGTCTCCTTGGCCGGTGTTATCATTATCATGTACTGGCCTAGATGACACGTTCTTTTCTTTGCGTATTTCAACGTTTCTTCCCCCTAAAGCTTATAAAGCCTAATGATTGAAAAAGAAGCTGCCAGTTATAATCTGACAGCTTCTTTTGTGCTGAATACATATAAATATTTTTCTTTTACAGGCTGTTTAAAAATGCGTTCCACAGCCTCAGCATAGAGATTGAGTTGTATAGAATATCGGTCAATTAATTCACTGCTATCTGTAACCCAATCGGTCTTATAATCTAATAATACCAATCCATCCGATTCATCGAATAAGGCATCAATAACCCCTTGAATAAAAATCCCTTCTCCCGCCCCCATCATATCATCATAGAACTTTTCTGCGGGAAGAACCAGACTAAAGGGTAGCTCTCGCCGTACCTTAGGTGAAGAACATAGGCGCTGCCCAAGGCTACTTTGAAAAAAGGCTACCACACCTCGTATATCTACAATTTCAGCATGCTCAGGCAATATCATTTCCTTAGTGACCATATTGGCGATTTGTTCTTTAATGCCATTCTCAGACAAGTCCCCCTGTAAATCCATCTGTTGCATAATACTGTGCATTAATGTACCTCGTTCTGCACCAGTCAAGCCAACTGACTGTTGAATAAACCTGGGGCGTAGGGCAATAGACTTTTTGGCATAGCTTGGCTGACTGTTCTCCACTACTTGTGTATCAAATCGCCGTTTGATTTCCGTTACCGACAATTTAGCCGGTTTCCCCACAATATGCTGATAGCCATACTGCCAACCTAAGGTTTTCTCGACCCAGGTAAAATCCTCCCCGCCCTCAACGGGCTGCATAGTTCGAATATTTTCTAATAATGCGGCGGTCTCTGAGTATTCTTCCTCTGCTTCTAGCAGTTGGCTGCGAGGATAAATACCCACTTGCCATTTTGACAGGTCCTCAGCAAAAATCGGTCTCAGTTCTTGCTCGCATTCCCCGTACTCCCGAAGAGGCGCACCACCCTCATGCCGAGCTACAGCTGGACATAGCCAGTCTAAATAGTTACTAGCCCCGGCGATCAGTGCATCCGGCAATGTAGCTTGCAGACGATCGGTATATTGACACCACCCAGCCGCTTTTTTAGCCAACTTACTCACAGAACCTACAAGAATCAGTTTCTCTCGCGCCCTAGTTAAGGCTACATAGAGAATACGCAATTCCTCCGCCTTGGTTTCCATAATAAGTTTATGACTAATGCCATGCCGCGCTAAGGTAGGATAACGAAACCGCAGTTCCGGATTAGTAACGTAAGGGCCCACCCCTAAAACCTTATGACACAATACCAAGGCTTTACTATCTTGCAGATTAATATTCTTCCCTAAATCAGCCACAAAGACAAGAGGAAACTCCAAGCCCTTACTCTTATGAATACTCATGATCCGTACCACATTTTCACTTTCTCCCAAGGCTCTGGCAACAGCAAGGTCAGAACCTTTATCTTGCATACGCTCTACAAAGCGCAAAAAACGAAACAAGCCTCGAAAATTTGTTGATTCATATTGACGAGCCCGATCATGAAGCGCCCGCAAATTGGCTTGCCTTAGCATCCCCCCAGGCATACCCCCTACATAATCATAATAGCCTGTATCCCGATAAATCTGCCAGATGAGCTCGGGCACACCCTTACGCCGAGACAAATTACGCCACTTTTCAAACTGTTTTACAAAGTTTGCAACTTTCTCCCGTACTTTCTCATCCAAGCTGCCCTGATCCACCTCATGGGTCAAAGCGCTCCACAACTCTTCCCCCGAGCAGTGCAAACGGACTTCTGCCAACTCTTCCGCTGTAAAGCCCACTAGGGGAGAACGCAATACTGCCGCCAATGCAATATCCTGGCGAGGATTATCGATAGCACTTAACAAAGATACCATGACCTGTACTTCGATTTCTCTAAAATAGCCGGCATCCAGCTCTGCATAGGCTGGTATACCTGCTTTTCTCAGCACATCCAGCATCACATTCGCCTTGCCTTTTACCGACCGCAGCAAAATAACGATATCCTGCCAAGCTAGACTACGGTAGCCTTTTAAACCTTTATCGTACACACGATAATTGCCTGTCATAAACTCACTCATCTTTTTAGCAATTAAGCGAGCCTCTAACTCAAAACCACTGAGTTCTGCCTCTTCCATCAACTCAGCCGCAGGACGATCCGGGGATTCTACCCCTTCACCACTATCCATCTCCCCTTCAGGGGAACCCATCTGTTCTTCTGCCTCATCCCGATCTATAATACACAACTCTACAGGTCCTTCTAATAGTTTACCCGACTCTTCCGGATAATCAGGCCCAGGATTGAGTTTTTCCGCTTCTCCATACTCCAATTCTCCAATTCGAGGTGCCATCAGCTGGACAAAGAGAAAATTGACAGCATGAAGTACTCCCGCCCGACTGCGGAAATTCTGGGACAAATCAATACGAGCATATTGGCTACCAGCAGTCGGATAATGACGGTATTTTTCCATAAACAATTCTGGTTCTGCTAAACGAAAACGGTAGATGCTCTGTTTTACATCACCTACTAAAAATAAATTTGGCTGTTTGGTACTGGCTACCAAGCGTAGAATAGTTTCCTGTACCCCATTGGTGTCTTGGTATTCATCTACCATCACTTCCGCAAAACGTTCCTGTAGCGCTATGGCAACAGAGGAAGGTTTGATCTCCCCTAGCTGACTTTCAGGGTCAAGCAATATTTCTAAGCAAAAATGCTCCAAATCATTGAAATCCAATACATCCTTGCTGCGCTTCGACTTGGCAAATTCCTGACCAAATTCAATGACCAGCTTACCTAAGGTCTCGACCACAGGGGCAATCAGACGCATATCCGTCAATAATTCTTCTGCCGGACGATCAAAAAAATGCACCTTGCAGTCATTGATTTTATCTTTGACTTTTTGCCTGCCTCGCTGAAAATACTTTTTCATCGATTCATCTGTGCCCTTTGGCACGGAGGCGATTTTCTCAAACTTACAATCCGCAATGGCACTAGCCAACTGCTCCCAAGAATGCGCGGCCGCAGATAGTACTTCATCAAGGACAGCCCGATCTGCCATAAAGGTATCTACATAAGCATCAATGCTCCCAGGTCTTCCTGCCTCGAGGCAAAGAGCATCTAGTTGATGACCTGCCTGCTCCAGATCTAATATAATTTTCTCCCGAATTAATTTTGACCAAGGAGTTTGATCAACATTTGCCCCCTCAGGTAAAGCGAATTCCCGAGAAAGACCAGCCAGCCATCTTGCAGGCCAGGGATGACTCTGGGAAAAATTATATAGCCCCAATACCAATTGATACAAAGAATCATCGCTCTGTTCATCCCCGTAGTGTTCCACTAAATCTAAAAAAGCTTCATCCCCTTGAGCATATTTCGCCTCAAATAGATTTTCCAGCACTTCGGTTTTCATAATCGTCACTTCCGCCTGACCTGCAATACGAAACTGAGGATCTAAATCTAAGAGATGAAAATTCTGCCGTACAATATTTTGGCAAAAAGCATGAATAGTAGAAATTGCGGAAGAATTGAGCAGTGCTAATTGTCGCTGAATGTGCTCGGACCGGGGCTGTTTTTTCAGCGCATCATTCAGAGCAGAACCAATTCTCCCACGCATTTCAGCCGCTGCAGCATTGGTAAAGGTAACGACCAAAACCTTATCCACATCGATTGGCTGATCTTTGTCCAAGATGCGGGAGATAATCCGCTCTACCAATACAGAGGTTTTACCTGATCCAGCAGCCGCAGCTACTAATAGATTTTTATTCCGGGTTTCGATCGCCAACAACTGCTGCTCAGACCAACTCATTGGGTTTTACCTCCTGTCCCTGTGTAATTTTTCCCATAATAGTACTCTCATCCGGCTTTGCCAGTCTACGATATTGATTCTCCGGCAATAAACTGTCAAACTGACACACCGCACTATACTGACAAAAGCCGCAAGGAGTTCGTTTATCTAAGGCATAGGGGCTAATCTCAATTTTCCCCTCCATAATTTCCCGTGCCGTATCCACTAATTTTTTCTCTACATGACTCAGTAATAATTGAAACTCTGCTGGTTCTTTGACGTAAGAGAGGCAATTACTATAAAAGGTATCATCCTTTTTCAAGGCAACCTTCAAAAATTCAGAATAGCCATCAATGGTATTGTCTAATAACCGTATTACCTGAGAATCCGCTAACACCCAACCGGGCATCTTTAAAAGGCCATTGATCTTTTTGCAAATTTCGTCGGCATCGAGCTTTATTTTATCAGATAAATTCGGATTCTTTAAGAAATAATACAATACTCCGGCGGGCAAACAATCTTCATAGGCCTTACTCGCCACCAAGAGATAGGTTAATAGTTGCAGCCTCAGCCCATAATACACATCCACTAATTTAAGCCAGGCACCTCCTGACTTATAATCAATAATCAGCATATATTTTTTGCCTTCCATTTCAGCAATATCCAAGCGGTCAATCTGCCCCACTATTTCCAAGGAAATATCATCAGGCAGCATATAGACGAGAGGCGGCAGCGCATCTTCTCCTCGCCCGAAAGATTTTTCCATAGCCAAGGGTTTAAAGGTACTTACTCGATCAAACTCGACTAGACGCCGTACGGCACGAGTTACCGTCCGCTTCAGTCTGCCCACCAAATGCTTGTGCTGCTCGGAACTTAACAAAATTTCATTTTGCAGTTTTGGCGCCAGCTCTTCGACTACTTGATTAACAATCTCCTTATATTCCCCTTCACTCATACTACCCCAGTCACGGCCAGCCTTCTGCAAACTATCACCAAAGCCTTTAAGAGCAGCATGCAAAAACTGTCCCCAATCAGGCGCCTGCAAGCGAAAGACTGCTCGTTCCTTAAGGCTTAGTCCATACTGGGCAAAATGCTTAAAGGGACAAGCCTGATAGGATTCAAAACGAGTAACGCTACCCCGCAATTTACTTTTTTTCGGATATAAACGTCTTGCTAAATTCCCGGACAAGGGCTCTACCTGATTATGATGAAACAGTCCTGCTACCGCGCGCTGTACATACCACTCTAATCCTTGTTGCTCTCTCGCCCAGTTATAAACATCCCACCACACGCCAGCAATCGCCTCACCGCTTTTGTAGCTTCGAAGCACGGCAGCCAAAGAGGAAATACTCCGCTTTCCATGGGCGATATATTGCTGTTCACTCCCCGATATCGGTTCTACCGGCAAGGAATGAAACGGCACCGCTGCCAATTCTCGAATCCGTTTGATCAGCAAAGAAGGACTCAGTCCCTTGCCTTCTTCATCTGCCAAAGGATAACTCAGCCACAAATAGTTCCTTGCTCTCGTTAAGGCTGTATATACTAAAAACCGCTCAGCAAAAGAATCTGACTGCGAACCAGGCGCCAACTCCAGTCCAAACTGGATCATTTGCCCCCGCTCGGCATCCGTTAATAATCCCTCGCCCCGACCGCGCATAGGCAATACCCCGTCATTTACGCCCGGTATATAAATGCTGCGAATATTCACCAAGCTTGTCTGCTCCATCGGAGATACCGTAACATAATCAAGACCAGGAGGTATGAGGCTGAGAGCAAGACCTTCCAAGCCTTCATTTAACATGACCCCATAATCAGCAACTTTCATTTCTTCGCTACCACAGATTTCCACGATTTGTTCTAACAATTGAATGACTTGATCCCATAATTGACGATGTTCTCGCGCCTGCTCCAAATCTCCAATTTCCTCGGCATGAACTGCCCATTGCTCTAATTTCTCAGGCACCATCAGGCCTACTAGAAATTCATATAAGGCGGTCGTCATCGCCAATACCGTTGTTGCGGCTTTCATTTGCTGCTCAAAGACAAGAAGAGGCGCAGAAGCTTTGCTTCTAACCTCATTGATCGTTTGCAGGTGCTCCTGCTGTACTTCATTTAATTCCTCATCTTCTCCTAAGGAAAAACGGCGAATAAAAGTCCACGCCTGACCATTAGTCCATTTGGTACCACGAATACCAAACTCTAGTACGTAATTTTCCAATTTATCAACATCGTCCCTAGACAAATCAAATAAATCCGTCTTAAAACAACGAAACAAAGGCTCATAACTCCATCGCTCCGTAATTACTTCTAACACAGAACGCAATAATTCCGCCAAGGGGTGATGGACTGGCTGGCGTTTCCGATCACTAAAGAAGGGTATCTCATAATCAGCCAACACTGTTTCTACAAGTTCGGAGTAGCTCTCCGTATCCCGAAGTAAAATCCCAATATCCCGCCAACGATAGCCTTCCTCTCGGGCTAAACGCAGCATATCCCGCGCCATGCCTTCCACTTCGACTCGACGATTGGCAGCCTCCGTTACCACTACCCCTTGAGCTTCACCAACCCAAACCTTAGAAGGAAAGGTAAATAACTGTTCTTCCATATGTCCTAGCAAAGGAGCGGTAAACCGTTGATTCTGAATTAAGTCCACTTCCTCAACCTCAGCCCCCATTTTCCTTGCCATATCCAGTAGTTTCCGCCGCGTATCCCACTGACGATGAAACAAGGCTGTCTCACTTGCCTGATCCCCAGAATTGGCATCTGCCAAACACAAGGTAATGGTTACACTGGCAGAGTTCTGCAATAGCTGAGCCACCACACTTGCCTCCTGGGGATTAAACCAGGTAAAGCCATCAATCCACACCTGGGCCTGATGCAAAATAGCAGACTGCGGAATCTTCTCTGCCAGCAAGGTGAGATAGTCTTCCGGATCGGTATAACGCCCTTGTAAAAAATTCTCAAAGCCTTGGTATACTAAGGCTAAATCATGAAGTTTATCACCAATCGGCAAATCACCGCACTGTCCTTCTACCTCTGCCAAGGATTCAGGTGATACACCATAAGCTTTAAATTCCTGAATCATACTGACTAAAATATCGGCAAAACTCCGCTGGGCAGCCGCCCGGTGAAATATCTTAAAGTCTTCTTGATGCTCATGCAGCAGTTTATTCAATACAATTCGTTTTCCCAGCTCTGTAATATGAGGACGAACCGCGCCACCCGTTTCCATTAAAATTCGATGTGCCAATCGGCGAAAACCAAAGACATAGGCCCTAGTAAAGCCATCAATCCCAGGGGTGGATGCTAGCTCATGCTCCACTTGAAAGGTAGCATGTTCCGGCAAAATCATAATCATGGATCGCCCCTCCGGTGATGCCGCTAGCATTTGACCCATTTCTTCCAAACAATACTGTGTCTTACCAGACCCCGCTCTTCCTATAATTAAACGAAGCTTCACCTTATGTTTCACCTCTAATCTTTTCTTGCTATTAGCAATAACATTCGGTATGAAAGAGGAAAAGTCCTACACAAAACTGCTGAATCTACCCAGGGAAAGTATTCTTGGGATCTTTTCTTAGCTAACGAATCAAGTGGGAAGCTATTATTTGAGAATATAAAGAAAACAAGAGAGCTAAAGCTACATAAGCTAACTCTCCTGTTTTATGATTCTACTTTTATAGTTCATTACTATAAGCCTTTTCTTAAATTTTCTTGGCATGAATAACTCTCTCCATTTCTGATACATCCAACTTCCGACCCACAGGCTTTAAATACCTTTCTTGGTAATAAGAAGCTCCAACATCCTCTAGCAGTGTAAGTTTAAATGGTTTTATAAACTCACTAACCTTTGATGGCTCAAGTCCAAAGCTCCACTCTTGGTCCTTTGTCTTAAAATAATCCATCACGCTGTTTGCTCCCTCTATTCCTGAAGTTTCATCTATTACATTTTTTAAAATATATGAGAACACTACGGTACTGCCAGCTACCGTTTTGGAAATAAATTCGAGCGTACTCTTTACAGCTTCCTCCGTGATATATTGAGTTACTCCCTCCCATATAAAGAAAATAGGTTTTCGTGTATCTAAAGCCTTCTCACTCAATACTTCGCTCAGTATCTGCTTATTAAAATCAATTGGCACATACGTAATGTGAGCTGGTAATGCTCCAAGGCATTTTCTTATCTTTTCCTTTTTTATATTTTGCATAGTAGGTAAATCAACTTCTAATACCTTGATATCACCAATTCCTGCTATCCTATACGGTCGTGTGTCTAAACCTGCACCTAATATCACCACTTGTTCAATGCCATTATCGATTGCTGTCTGAAGTAAATCATCAATGTACTTTGTTCTACATAGTATTGCACCAAAGCCACCTTTTGAAAAAATATTTGACATCATTATTTCAATCTCTCTGATGATTTTAAACTTCATCTGGAACAGAATCATCTTACTAAAAAAGTTCTGAATAAATGAATCATCAAACAATCGCATTTTATCGGCCTCATATTGTTCAATCAATCTTGGAATCGCTGGTATAAAAGCAGTTCGCCAGCTTTGATTGCTCGACATGGACGTCACTTTCCTTTCTTTTCAATGCTTATATCTATCTATATATACTGCAGCCAAGAATATTCCATCTTCCAATAAGATGAGGAATCAAATATCCCCAATTCAAACAGCGATGCAGATTCTATTTACTTTATTTCCCACATGAGCAAAAACTCCTGCTATAAGAGAGTAGATAGTTTTACTCTACTTGTCATACTTTTGTCGCATTTAAGAGATATAATTAAAGGCGCGTTACTCATTACATCATATCGTACATAATGATAAGTAGTGAATAAGATGTCTATTACAAATTTTTTAGGAGGATTCATTATGAAAAAAATTGCAGTTACAGTGGTTTCGCTACTCGCTTTCGGTGTCGGCACTGGTTTTGCCGCCCCTATTAATAACCTGGCACAAGGCCAGACAGCCATTGGTGTACTGGATGACTCTTTCTACCTTGAACACAAGATGTCCGATAATTTTACACTTGGATTACAAAAGAATGACATTTACGGGCAGGTTAATGTTAATAATAACATTAGAGCTATCATTGGTAGCAGAGATTATAATTCCAATAATAAAATTTACTTAGGAGCAGCAGTGACTAGTCCGTTAGCTCCTTCTTTGGATGGCTACGCTTCTTTAGTTGGCTCTTCCGATTTTAAAGAACTGCAAGTTGGGGCAAACTATAACCTAACTAATAATGTTGACGTCAATGTGAACTACCGCTCTTTTATGCCAGACCAAGGCAGCGATAGCAACCGTACTGCGTTAGGCGCAACCTTAAAGTTCTGAGCCTAACACCAGAAAAATAGAACCATAAAAGATCGTTATCGTCTTATTAGGATATCCTAGTCAGATGAGTAGCGATCTTTTTTTGATAAACAAATGGCTGGCCTAGTCGTCATAATGGTGAACGATTATGTAGATGTACTCGATGGTATAAGGGGCTTGATTTATGGCTTTAATTTAAAAATTCTTAAGCAACGATTCTCGGCTCAAATCAGAGATTCTTTGACTTTAGTTCTTTGATCGGTCTTGTAACGGCAAAAAGAAAAGTTCACTTTTTAAAGTGAACTTTTCTTTTATATTAGCCATGCAAAGTTGACACCTCATCTGAGCCAAATCATCTTTATCACATAGCCTTACTATTTCTTTGTTTATATGATTTTTGGATCGACTTACTTTTGGCTGTTTCTCCAAACAATGCTCCAATAAGATTGACTGTCAAGCGAGCTGTCGTATCATCTTTATCAAGGAGTGGATTCACTTCCACAAACTCTGCAGAAATCAATTTTTCCGATGCAGATAATAAACGTACAGCCTGCAGGCTTTCTTTATAGCTAAGACCATTCGTAACAGGAGTGCCTACACCTGGGAATTCTGCTGGATCAATACCATCTACATCAAAGCTCAGATGAATTCCATCACAACGTTCCGACAGGTAACGTAAAGTCTCGGCTATAACCACTTCCATCCCTAGCCGTTTTACATCATTAGCCGTATAGACTTTTATGTTCTTCTCAGCAATGAGCAATTGTTCACCTTTATCTATATCTCGAACACCGATCAAGACAATATGCTCGGGTTTAACCTTCCCACGATAACCACCAATACGAGTTAACGCTGAATGACCCAACCCCATACTAGCCGCTAAAGGCATTCCATGAATATTGCCGCTTGGGGATGTCTCGGGTGTATTCATATCCGCATGGGCATCATACCAGATTACACCTAAATTTTTAAAATGTTTCCCAACACCAGCCAATGTACCCATGGCAATACTATGGTCTCCGCCTAAAACAAGAGGAAAACGCCCCTCCTGTATAATATTTGAAACCTTTGCTGCCAACTTCTCACTTGAATCAACAAGGGTTTTTACATTTTTAATATTTTCTCCGCTTTGCCTAAATCGTCCTATAATACCAATGGAAAGATTACCTTCATCCACTACCTTCTTTCCTACGGTTTTAAGACGTTCTACCAAGCCTGCACTGCGAATACTTTGGGGACCTAAGTTCGTACCATAACGAGTCTGTCCCAACCACATTGGTACGCCAACTATTGAAATATTTCTTTTCATGTAACTCACTATCACCGCCCCAATCTTTTGTAATTTTTTTGTTGCGAATTTTATTTTAAACCTTTCTTGCTTAGTGTGCAAGAAAAGTTTTGTAAAATACATTAATACCTGCTAAAAAAGCCCGATTCCTTAAAATGGAGCTTTCCTTTTAATCTCTGAGCAATAAAAATCTACATTTTTTAAAATTGGGGGGGCAGAATAATAAATGCATATGAAAAACGCTTTTTTATCCAGTGACCAAACCATTCTAAAATTCCCTCTGAATCAAGTCTTCTTTATAAAATATGAATAAAAAGGGGTTAACAGCATGATCGAACTTCAATTGGGTTTTTTTGCCTTTATTGTTATCGCAGCTTCCCTCTTAGTATTGCACATGTTGCATGGTATAGGGATCATGTAAATTGCACGAAAAGCTTCTAAGAGAACGTTGATGCACTCCTCTTTCTCAGATTAAAGGACAGGTTCATCTTATTATAAGTGCATAGGTTTAATGCTAATGGGGCCGCGTTAATAACATGAACCTGGCGCGATCCTTATAGCAACAAGATTCACCTTCAACTTATACTTTCTGACATACGAATAAAAGAGTTCGTCACTTAGTTGACGAACTCTTTTATTCTTTATGCTTTTTGCGCTTTTGCCCAGGAATCCCGTAGCCCTACAACCCGATTAAATACGGGTAGTTCTGCAGTAGAATCTTTCCCATCTAAGCAGAAATATCCTTGACGTAAGAATTGATAACGTTGTTCTTTAGTCGCTTGGAGTAAACTAGGCTCGACCATACACGAAGTAAGTCTTTCCAAAGAATTAGGATTGATATCCTTTTTAAAATCTTTTTCGCCTTCTTCTGTGTTCTCCTCTTCAGAAAGCAGATAATCGTACAGACGTACCTCGGCTTTAATAGCCTGAGGAGCTGAAACCCAATGCAAGGTTCCTTTCACCTTGCGAGTAGAAGTTCCCGATCCACTCTTCGTTTCAGGATCATAGGTACAGCGTAATTCAATCACTTCACCAGTCTCTGGGTCTTTGATCACTTCTTCACATTTAATAAAATAAGCATTCTTTAAACGCACTTCTTGTCCAGGAGCTAATCGGAAAAATTTCTTTATGGGAATTTCCATAAAATCATCTTGTTCAATATAAATTTCCCGAGAAAAAGGAATAGTTCGATTGCCCATCTCAGGTTGCTCTGGATTATTCTCCGTTTCCAGTTGTTCGACTTGACCCTCAGGATAATTAGTGATGATTACTTTCAATGGACGCAATACTGCCATAGCTCTTAGAGCCTTACTGTTTAGGTCTTCCCTAATACAATGCTCCAACATGGCAATATCTACGGTACTATTACTTTTAGCTACACCAATACGTTCACAAAAATCACGAATGGCTTCAGGAGTATAACCACGGCGACGCAAACCTGAGATGGTAGGCATTCTTGGATCATCCCAGCCATCCACCAAGCCTTCTTCCACCAACTGCCTAAGCTTACGCTTGCTCATTACCATGTTAGTAACATTCAATCGAGCAAACTCAATCTGTTGAGGACGGCTTTCCATCTCAAGAGATGAAATCAGCCAATCATATAATGGACGATGATCTTCAAATTCCAAGGTACAAATGGAGTGAGTAATACCTTCTAGGGCATCTGAAATAGGGTGAGCAAAATCATACATAGGATAAATGCACCATGCATTACCTGTACGGTGATGCTCTGCTCTCATAATGCGATATAAAATAGGGTCACGTAAGTTTACATTAGGCGATGACATATCAATTTTAGCCCGCAGCACTCTAGCACCATCTGCAAATTTACCAGCTCTCATACCTTCAAATAATTCTAGATTCTCTGCTATAGAGCGGTTGCGATAAGGGCTGTTTTTCCCTGGTTCCGTTAGAGTACCCCGATATTCTCGCATTTCCTGAGGACTCAAATCGCAAACATAGGCTTTTTCCGCTTTTATCAATTTAACAGCACATTCATAAATCTGTTCAAAATAGTCCGAAGCATAAAACATACGCTCATCCCAGTCAAATCCTAACCATTTTACATCTTCTTGAATGGAATCAACATATTCAACTTCTTCTTTACTAGGATTGGTATCATCAAAACGCAAATTACATAATCCCTTATACTCTTTGGCAATACCAAAATTAAGACAGATGGATTTTGCGTGACCAATATGTAGATAACCATTGGGCTCTGGTGGAAAACGGGTATGTACCCTACTATTATTTTTATTGTTTTTCAAATCTTCATTAATAATATTCTCAATAAAATTTGAAGATATTATAGTATTTGTCGTCATACTTGAAACCCCTTCTCGATTTTTTATGATTATAATCTTATTCACAGTTCGTCATTTATTGCCCTTTTCCTGCTTATGGCAACTTTCCATCTACCGTATATAGATAAAATAACCATTTTTTATTTATATTAACCAATTTTAAAACAGGCTGTACTGCCTCGTTCTGTTGCCATAACTTCTAAACGGGCATCAACTCGTTCTTTTAGTTCAGGTACATGAGAGATAATACCCACCAAGCGCCCGCCCTGTTGCAAGTCTATCAAAGCCTTAATTGCGAAATCCAAGGATTCAGGATCAAGAGTGCCAAAGCCCTCATCGACTAAGATCGTATCTAAATGGATGCCCCCTGCATAAGACTGCACAACATCGGCCAAACCTAAGGCTAAGGATAGGGATGCTAAAAAAGTCTCTCCCCCTGATAATGTTCCCACGCCTCTGGCAATACCTGTATAGTTGTCAAAAACCTCTAGATCTAATCCACCTGCTGCATTTTTTCTTGCACGGTCCAGAGTGCGTTGCAACGAATAGCGACTGCGGCTCATCATTTTTAAACGTTCATTAGCCGCTACGATTACGTTTTCCAATAAGGTGCCCAGTACAAACCGCTGAAGAGTTAACTTATGCTCATTGCCCCCATTAGCCACTTCTGCTAAACGTCCCACCACAGCATATTGTGCTTCTAATCTTTCTAACTTCTCATCAACTTGGACTATTTTTTCCAAGGAAATTCGCTGCCGTTTTATTTGCGCCTCTAGATTGGTATGTACAGCAAACACATCATTATATCTAGTTTGCACATCCCCGGCGACTTGTTGCAAATGCAGCATATCAGGTAACTCTGAATCTCCTGCAGTCTGAAGTGCCTGTTCTAGAAAAATGGCCGCCTTACTAAATTCAGAATCAAAGGCCGCAATTGCCTTTGCTGTGACATTCATAACCTCTTGACTCTGTTTAGCCTTTTCATAATCGGTTTGATCGCTAAAGCCAGCTGCTATTACACGTTTTTGGAAATACCTTTGCTCTTCCTCATATTTTTCCTTAGTATCTATAAAACGGCTCTGCGTGTTTTCCAATAGTGCCTGCTGCTTGATAACCAGCTGCTTTCTCTGCTGTACATTTTGTTGAGCATGTTCCCATGCTATTTTAAATTGTTGATACTGGTGTTGCGCGTCTTTCAGTTTCGCCTCTAACTTCTCTTTCTCCTGAAGTTCTTCGGGTATAGCTAAACGCCTTTCCTGTTCTATGGTCTCTGCACCTTTACAGAGCTGTTGGGCTTCACGCCACACCTCTTCTACTTGTGCTAATTCTTTCTGATTGTTCTCCTGCTCTTTCGTCAATTCTTCCAGTTCCCCTGCTAGATCCTTAGCCTGCTTTTCTCCAGTTAGCGCTTCTTCATACTGTTCTTGCAGGAGATGAATTCCTTGAGCGAACTCTTCTAATGGTACATCTGCTTGTTCCTTGAGTTCCTCAAAAAGGTCTGTAATCCTTTTACCCCATGTGTTCCATTCTGTTTGCAGGGAGCTATGTTCATAACGAGATTTCTCTCTTTTCTGTTCTATGGTTTCCAACTGCCTCTGAGCGGTTTTAATCTGACCTTCATCAGGCACTTTCCCCAGAGAAGTAGCCGGCTTTGGATGTTCCATTGAACCACATACAGGACAGCCTACACCCTTTACTAAATCACTAGCCATCAAGGCTGCCTGTCCTTGTACCCAATCATGCTGTAACTCTATAAATCTACTTTTAGCTGTTTCATAATCTTTCTCTAATCCAGCCAATTGCAACTCTGAAGCCAACACCTGCTGCTCTAACTGGGCAAACACCTGCCTATGTTCTTCTAATTGTTTGCGTTTAGTGAGTGATCGCTGGCCAGATTGATACTGCACTTCCCTGTTTCCTACTTCTAAGGCCAATTGCATATACTTTTGTTGCTCTATTCTCACATGATCAATCTTATCTTGTATTCTAGTGCATCTTAGCTCTACATGCTGTTTATTTTCTACTGCTTGACTTAGCCTATTCTGACTTACACTTACTATTTCAACTGCTTCCTGGAGTATCTTTATTTTATCCTCAATCTGCTGCAGATTGATAATTTCACGAGCTAGTCTTTCCCGTTCTTCCTCCTTAGCAGCCTCAGTATCAAATAGTTGCTGAGCTTCTCGTGCATTCTGAATCTCCACGTCCAGCTTATCTTGATAAATCTTACAACTCTCTGCCAGAGTTATTGTCTCCTGAGCATAGTTTGCTACATTTTTTTCTGCATCAAATAAGCTTGCCGCCTCTGTAGCTCGCATAAGGCTCACTCTATCCTCTTCTATGGCTGGCTTTTTTTCCGTAAGATCTGCGACAAGCGCCTCTGCTTTTTTCTTCTCCCTGATTTTTCCCTCTACTGCTAACCCTTGAATCACGGCTTGTTGGGCTAACTGTAATTCTGTACTTATACTTTTTATCTGAAATGCTAATTGTTCTACTTCTTTTTCATTTTGCTGTACATTAGCCAGAAGCTCATTCTCTTGTTCTACGCCAGCTTCCTGCAATATCCACTGCCTTTGTTTTGTGAACTCTTCACTTGCCTTTTTTAATTGCTGGGCATCATCTTTCAATTTTTCCTCTATGGTACGGTATAGATCTGTTTTAAATAATGCTTGCATAATTTCTTGCCGCTCATTGGAATTGGCTGTTAGTAATTTGCGAAATTCACCTTGAGGCAATAGCACCACTTGACGAAACTGGTTGCTTTTAAAACCCAATAATAGTTCGATCTGCTTGGTCACATCCAGCCATTTCGCTGCTAGCAATACAGGCTCACCTGATAGAGGCATACTCCACAATTCGGCTTGCGCCAGCATAGTGGTCGTGCCCTCCCCCCTTTTCTTGGGTCGTTCCTGCTCAGGAATTCTTTTAACTTGATAGCAGGCTTCTCCAATAGCAAAATCAAAAATCACCTCTGTGATCAAAGCACTATCTGCATGATCACTGCGCATGGATTTTCCGTCTCGCTGAGCGCCACTGGCATCGCCAAAGAATGCAAAACACATACCATCCAAAATCGTTGTTTTTCCTGAACCTGTGGGGCCATGGATCAGAAAAAACGTCCTATCCTGTAATTCTCTAAAATCTAGTTTTTGCTGCTGGGCATAGGGGCCGAAGGCTGTCATCGTTAAACATAAGGGCCTCATAAGCTAGCCTCCCGTTCCTGGCGATATAATTCTTCGATAACCTTAACTAAGTGTAGCTGCTGTTCTTGCGACATACTTTCTCCAGTCATTTGATAATAAAAAGCAGTAAATAGCTCTTTCTCACTAAGTTTTCGATGATCTTTAGGTAAGCCGCTTAACACGCCCTTCTTAGAAAAGCGCGGACTTTCAATCTGCAACACATTGGGGAATATCTCACGCAGCTTTCCCATAGCATCCAAAATTGGCATTTCGTCAAGCAAAGTCACCGATATATAATCCTGCCTATTCTTTTCGTCTATAGGACGCTCTAAAATCTCTTTGAAATATCCTTCTATGCAACGAACATCACGTCGAGGAGTTAAGGAAATTCTTTCAATTTCAATCCACCCCTCTTTGTCCATTTGAATTAGGTTAATCCCTTTTCGCTGAGAAGCTTCTGCAAAAGAATATTTTAGCAGGGATCCACTATAACGAATAACAGGGCTCCCTGCTTGTTGAGAGTTATGCAAATGTCCTAAAGCCGTATAGGAAAAATCCTGAAATACAGCCGCACTCACCATACTACTCCCCCCTATAGATAGGGGACGCTCTGACTCGCTCTCCATACTTCCCGCAATAAAAGCATGAGCAATAGCTACTGAACGGGCCTTACTTGGAATTTTCTTTGCCACATTCTGTACCATAGCCTGCATAGCTTGTTCATGGTTAGTAATCTCTGGGCGCGATAGCCCCTCGCGAACTAATGCAGGTTCTCCATAAGTGAGTGGTGCAAAATAAACAGGCCCATGCTCATCATATAAAGGTATAGGCTCAATTTCCTTGGTTAACTTCCCCACTACGTGAAGTCCCTGGCCAGCCAATAGACGACTGCCAAATCCTAACCGTTCTCCACTATCATGATTTCCTGCAATCATAACAATAGGCACCTTATAGTCTAGCAAAATTTGCGAGATGATTTCGTTTAATAATTCTACTGCTTCAACAGGCGGTACTGCGCGATCATAGATGTCCCCGGCAATAATAATTCCATCCGGTTTGGATTCCCGTACTAAATCTATAAGTTGGGCCAGCACATAGGCCTGATCATTTGTTAAGTGAATCCCGTGAAAAAGTCTACCTAGATGCCAATCTGAAGTATGTAAAAACCGCACAATTCAATCCTCCTGCAGCTATTTTTCTACCTTCTTCGTGATAAATATGAAAAAATCCTACAAATACAATGTTAATCTAATTTCATCTGTGATAAAATTGCAATTAATAGGATAAATTTACTAACATATAGAGAGGTGACTTTATGGATATTGCAGCCTTATCAGTCATATCATCCCAAAATAGCCTACAAAATCAGGCCAGTATATTAATGATGCGGAAAATATTAGATACGACCCAACAAGGTGGTCAGGCAACAATTGATTTACTAGCTTCTGCTGCACCTAAATTATCTCCGGAACATCTAGGGCAGTCGATCGATATTTCAGCTTAGTTGAATGAATAGAGAAAGGGTTTTAGAATCTTCTTCTAAAACCCTTTCTCTATTCATTCTGTACACTATTCCTCAAACAATGGGAGTCTCTACATAGACTTGCCCTTCACGACTCAATGTAGCCTGGCCTGCTGTCCAATCAATTACCTTTTGCTCCAACAACTCTTCTTTCCCTACTTTTTCTAACACGATCAATTTTATTTTATCTGTAAATATCTTATCTTCAATTCGATACTCTTGCAGTCTAAGCTGATTTTCTAACATTCCTAGGAAAGTATATTCGATCTCTACGCCAATACGGGTATAATTTTGCCTCTCGGCAACACCTACTGCTTTTAAACCTGCACTGGCACTTTTCCCGTAAGCACGAATCAACCCTCCCGCCCCTAGTTTAATGCCACCGAAATAGCGCGTAACAACAATCACCGTGTCTTTTAATTGATTCTTTTTAATAATCTCCAGAATAGGCTTGCCAGCCGTACCTGATGGCTCACCATCATCATCCGCCTTCTGCCATTGATCGTTCTCCCCAATTATATAAGCAAAGCAGTTGTGAGTAGCATTCCAATGCTTCTTTCTGATTTGTTCAACAAACGCTACTGCCGTTTCTTCCTGCTCGGCTCGTTGTACATAGGCAATAAAACGGGATTTTTGGATCTCAATTTCCGCCTCACCACTACCACTAACGGTTAAGTAAACATCTAGCATCTTCCACACCTCAATCTATATTAAACCATGATTAGAAGCTCTTCTAATGAGTGATAAAACCTACTATCCTCTTCTGCCGTTCGCTTATTAGGTCCTTTCGTTCTGCCGCCACTACGACGCAGTTTGGCTTTCACTTCCCGTTCTTCCAGCAGAAAGTCAATATTCTCATTGGAAAATACCCTTCCCACAGGGCTAATACAGCTGGCCTTTTTCCCTAATACCATCGCTGCCAACCCCCAATCTTGAGTCACAATAATATCTTTGGCCTCCGTTAAGTTCAATACCTTAATATCTGCTTCCTGAGATCCATCGCCCACCACCACATGATGGTCTGATACAATCCTATGATTAAAACTGGCTACCGTCCAAACAGGCACATTATATTTTCGCCCCAATTCCATACAAATTTGCAGTGCATTTTTGGGACAAGCATCTGCATCCACTAAAATTTTCAAATTCATCCCCCTTATGTCCTACAATAAAACCGACTATAAGTATACCTCTAAGATTATCTGCAAAATTTTTACTTGTCAAATGATCTGTACTATTTTAAGATAAATAGATACCAATGCTAATATTGGGCTATACTATTACTACTAATAATAAAGGATGATTTGAAATGAGTGACAATACTGTATTAGATTTTTATGAACCTTTTGGCTTTTATGAAACAGAAACTGAAGATGGCTGTGCAGCCCTCCTTTATGAAACACTAAATAACGGCGATTATGCCTTAATTACTGATGGCGATGGAACTATGCCTGAAGATTTAGAGCAAGAAATCATCTTTGCTTATTACACGGCTGATGGAGCTTTTTCCTGGAGTGTCAGCTTCGAAGATTCTCATCATTTTTTTGAACTACTAGGCAAACATACAGAAAGCAATCACCTTATCGATATTGTAAAACAATACCGAGATAGCGGCGATTATTATTAAAAAGTAAGTAAAGGGTTCTGAGATGAAACATCTCAGAACCCTTTACGATTTCTTATCCGATGACTATGTTCGCTCTAAGGGTCTCCGAACCCAAGGCTTACTTATATATGTAGATGTTCTAGAACAATTAAGTCCCTGGATAAGTGCGACTAAGATTCAGATGGAGTTAAAACTCCACCTGAATCAGGTCATCTTATTTTTTTAGTAGAGCTTTAGCTCTTTCCCATAAAGTAATATCTTCTGCTTCTGTAGGTTCGACAATCAACCCATGGGCAGTTGATTTACCTGCCTCGTCTACATGAATAAATGTCATAAAACCATCTAAAACAAAATCTTCATCCTTAGCCATTAAGACTTTTACATAAACAACCATACTGGATCTGCCTGCATATGCAACTTTGCTTTCATAGCGAATAATACTCCCTTTTGGTACTGGACGAGTAAATACGAGTCCATGTATATTTAAACATACCGTATTCTCGGGAGCAGTCATTGCCGATGCCGCCACAAAACCTGATTCTACAAACCACTCTGCACCTCGCCCAGCAAAAAGAGTTCCATGATGATTTAGATCCTTACCTTTTACCAAATGATGAGTAATAAATTTTTTCAATTCCATTCATACCGCCCCTTTAAAATAGCATTCCTACAACAAATTGTCGCAACTTTCAAATATATTTATTTTGTATACAGTATTCCGCCTACAATTTGTTTTTCCTGCTATCTTAAATCTTTTTCTATTTTTTCTTCATACGAATCAACGTCCGTCCACAATTGCACGGACTATCATCAAGAAAGCATATAATTCCAGTACGATAACGAATCAAAGGCATGGCTTCTAAGGTAAGACTCGTTAGAACCAACTCGCCGACTTCTCCCATAGGCAGGACTTGTCCACTTGTAGGGTGGATGATTTCGGGATAAAAGCAGTCTTCTTGAATATGCAGACCATCGCCGCAATGGCATTCTCCTGCAATCCCCATCCCCCAAATATCATTTACTCCATAGACTTCTATTGGCCGTGTTCCATAAACTTGCTTAATTTCCTTACTTTGATTTCCCGTTAAATCTTTTGTATCACAAAAAATATTTTGTAATGGTAATTCTTCTGGTTTGCACTCCATTCTTTGGGCCTCTTGGGCTAATGTTAGCATATAAGAGGCATTAGAAAATATAGATGTAATACCGAAATCCTCTATGAGATGTATCTGATCCATCTGACTGTCTGTACTCATTGGCAGTAAGGTTGCACCAATTTGTTGCACTCCAGAGTTTATTCCTAAACTAGCCTTATATTCTTCTGGGCTACCTAGGAATTGAAATACGGAGGTCATATTCACACCCCCAGCAACCAGTATACGGGAGATTAATTCTGTCCACATGGTCATATCAGTACGAGTATAACTTATGACAATATGCTCACTCTCTGCCTCATGAGTTGTATGGATATAAGCAACACCGCTAACGGGCATTGTCAATAGTCCATAAGGGTAATTAGCTACTAGATCCTGCCTGGTGGTAAACGGGAGTTTCACTAAATCATTAACCCCCCCAATATTCTCTGGTAGCAAGCCACATTCTTCCATACGTTTCTTGTATAAAGCACTTTTTTCATAGACACGTTCTATTACTTTTTCTATTTTATAAGATTGCCATACTGCCATGTCGGCTCTTGGTAGCGTTTCTACCTGCTGATTCCAAATCATACTTATCTCTCTCCTTATTACAGCCTTCATCCCATTCTAAAGCTTCTTGTTATTATTTCTCTATCGCAATAATATAACCTTTCAGCTGTCAGATTAATTGCCATTTTCCTGATAATTAAATCTTCTTTGCTCATATTTGCTGTCATAATCGGGCAAACTATTCCTAGGAGGTGTATTATATGGATGGAATGATTTGTGCCAATTGCCACACTTGGATGACCATGCAGGTAAAAAATTGCCCCAGCTGCAATTCTGATATTGTTACAGATGGGGAAAGCAAAAATATAATTGACCGAATTCAGCCAAATTGCCTCATTTATCGTTATGATGGCTCCGACTTATTAGAGCCAGGAGTGGTAATTAAACAGCTCAAAGTAAATGTAAAGGTAGCGACCAAGCTGCGAGAGTATTCTAATCCTATCCTTGTACCCAAACATAAAGTATATGCTTTTAATCAAAATCTTTTAAGTTCGATTCAAGGGTTACGCAATGAGCGTACTGCTACTATGGTGCGTTTTGATCAGCTTATCCAATCCCATTGGCAACATCTGCAGCCATACCAGCATATAGAATGAAATTCGCCGATTGATTGAACAGCCCTAATTATGAACTTCATAATATTGTAATAACTCACTTACAGTAATAATACTGTAACCTTGCTCGTGAAGTTTATCAATTATAATACCAATTGCTTTAGGCGTAGGCAAGGGATCTTGACCGTCATGCAATAACACAATACTTCCAGGTTTAACATGATTCATTACGTTATCAACAATGTGAGACACGCTAGGTCCACGCCAATCGCCAGGATCAACTGACCATAAAATAGTGGTATAACCACGTGTTTGTGCTTCTGCCACTACTTTATCATTATAGGCTCCACCAGGCGGACGAAATAATGTCGGTTTCGGTGCTACTACAGTAATTGCTCTTTCAGCATTGTCCAATTCCTCTCCAATTTCCTCCTTACTTAACTTAGATAAGAAAATATGACTATAGGCATGGGAGGCGACTTCATGACCATCAGCAACTTCTTGTGCTACTATTTCCGGATGGGCAGCAGCATGCTTCCCTAAAACAAAAAAAGTTACTTTTACTTTTTTCTCTCTAAGAACTGCCAATATTTGCGGTGTAATATTATAATGTGGGCCATCATCCAGTGTCAGTGCCACTACTTTATGAGTAGTTGGCACTTTTTTTATCTCTTTATTATTATTTATTACACTCCCTTGTATTATTAAAGCAGCCGAAAATATGATTCCGACTAATCCTGTAAAGACTAGGCCTCCTATTCTCATATGACCCTACCTCCTATCACTACCTCAATGGATATTACGCAAAAGTCTAGAAAGATATGCTTCAGATTTTGCATGATTATGCCATAGCAGCAATATACTATAAGAGCTTTTACGAGGAGGATGAATATGTTGATACAGTGGGCTTGTAAAATCATGCTCCTATTTTGTCTTTTATTTGGCTTCCTTACCTCTATTGCCAGCAGTTCCCCACCAAAGCTTGAGGCACAGGCAGCCATATTAATAGATGCTAAAACAGGTCAAATTCTCTACGAGAAAAACAGTCATGTTCGCAACGCTCCCGCTAGTACCACTAAGGTTTTAACAGCTATCATCGCCATTGAAAGCGGGCAACTGGATGAGGAAGTCAAGGTCAGCTCCCGTGCTGCCAATACAGCGGGTTCTTCTATGCATCTTAGCACTGGTCAGCTAATATCTATGCGAGAACTGGTAATTGGGCTTTTACTACGTTCAGGTAATGATGCAGCAGTAGCCATTGCTGAACATTTGGCAGGATCTGTCGAAAACTTTGTTACTCTCATGAATAACAAAGCTCAACTATTAGATGCTACCGGCAGTCATTTTGCCAATCCCCACGGACTTACTGCCCCTAACCATTATTCCACAGCTTTCGACTTAGCTTGGATTACTAAATATGCATTGACCAACCCTATCTTTTCTACCATTGTTAATACTAGGCAAACAAATATTGAATGGCTTGATAAAAAAGGCAAAGAGCATGACCAAAGCCTAAAAAACACTAATAAATTATTATGGCTATTAGAAGAAGCAGATGGAGTGAAAACGGGAACTACTAATCAAGCTGGTCCGTGCCTCATTGCCAGTGCTACCCGTGGAAACCAACGATTAATTGCCGTAGTACTTCATGATCATTCTCGTTGGTATGATTCCATGCAGTTGTTAAAATACGGCTTTGATGCCTTCGAATTATATGAGTATGCCAGCAAGGATGACGTCGTAGGCTCCATTCCCGTGGAGGGAGGCCTTGGATCAATTATTGATGCCGTGGTCAGCAGCAATGCTAGCGTAGTGGTACCAGCGTCAGATTATGAACATGTTTCCATATCCGTAAATTTGCCAGAAAAAATAAACGCCCCTGTATATCAGGGGCAAAAAATTGGTGAAATTGTTTTTTTTGTTAACCAACAAGCGGTAAAAACTGTAGATATCACATCTGCTCAAACGATTGAGGAACGTACTCATAGCAAAACCTTACTCCGCTATTTACTACGTACCTTTCACCTGTTATCCAATTGGGGCGTACTCTAGTGTCTATAAAGGTTTACGATAGAAAAATGGCATATATTGAGTAAACCCAATATCCCGGAAATTCAATATCGCCTCTGTGCCACCTACAAACAATACACCACCAGGCTTAAGGGCACTTAAGAATCTTCGATACAAACCATCTTTTGCTTCTTCCGTAAAATAAATAACCACATTGCGACATAAAATTAAATCAAATCCTGTCTCGAATTTATCCAATAGCAAATTGTGGCGCTTAAATTCTACCCGCGTTCGGATATCCTCATCAATAGTATAGGTAGCACCCGATTGTTTAAAATATTTAGAAGCTCTCCCTGTGGAAATATTTTTGAACTCCGTATTCGTATATACACCCGCTTTAGCTTTTGCCAACATTTCTACATCTAGATCAGTAGCTAAAATACGATGTTTCACATTTGGCGTTATATCCTTTAGGATCATCGCTAAGGAATACGGCTCAGCCCCAACAGAACATCCAGCGCTCCAAATGCTAAGCTTAGGACTTTGGGTTAATAAGTCTGGCAATACCTTACTCTCTAGTTCGGAAAATTTCTCTGGTGTGCGAAAAAACTCTGTAACGTTTATTGTCATATAATCAACAAACTCTTTATACATCTTCGTATCTTTATCCAAGAGATTGAAAAAATCCACATATGTACTCACACCATACCGAGACATTAAATTATTAATCCGCCGCTGCATCTGTGCGGGTTTATAATCATTAAGATTAATGCTTGATTTTGCATTAAATTTTTCTTTAAATAACTCCCAATCCTTCTCACTAGCCACGACAACACCTCCAATCAATTTCTAATTACATTCGACATATTCTATTAATATCCTACTACCCTTCGAAAAGTCTTACAATCGGTTACTTTATAAAAAGTTAGGATAGCACAAAATTAAGTAACAAAACCAAAAGGACACACTCATCCACTGGGAGTGTGCCCTCTTTTGTTATGCAATTGTTTTGTAAACTCACTCGCCCACATAGTACCTAGGAACTCTTTTTCCTATCATACACACCATTTCATAATTAATTGTCCCCATCTTCTCCGCGATTTCCTCCACAGGCAACTGGGATCCCCCAAATAAGAGCACTTCATCACCTATCCCGACTTTAGGGATATGACTTACATCAACCATGCACTGATCCATACAAACTCTGCCCACTACAGGAGCACGCTGTCCACGGACTAGCACCTCTGCTTTATTAGCTAACAAGCGGGACCAACCATCAGCATAACCCACGGGCAGAGTGGCAATACGGCTATTTTGAGCGGTAAAATAGGTGCGTCCATAACTTATGGACGACTTAGGTACTACATCCTTTACAAATCCCACTTGGGCTTTCAATTTCATTGCTGGTTTTAATACTAAATTCTGCTTTACTTCAGCAGAAGGCCATAACCCATACAAAATAATGCCTGGCCGCACCATATCAAGATGCATTTCAGGTAATTCTAATAAAGCTGCACTATTGGCAATATGCCGAATGGGTATTTCAATGCCTTGTGCTTTGATGTATTCCACCCCTTCCATAAAGCGATGGAATTGTTCATAGGTAAAACCCTTATCATCACTATCGGAAGTGGCAAAATGAGAATAAACGCCTTCTATCTCAATTCCTGGCAAAGCGGCCACCGCTGCGGCAAACTGCCCTGCATCCGAAGGGCAAACGCCAATTCTAGCCATTCCTGTATCTATTTTTATATGCACTTTAGCTCGTTTTCCTGCTGAAACAGCCGCCACTGATAAAGCTCTTGCTAATTCCATAGAAAATATTGTCTGCGTAATATCATTTTTTACCACTGAATCCGCTTGACACGTAGGTGTATACCCTAACACAAGGATTGGCACTTGAAAGCCCGCTACCCTTAATTCTACAGCCTCATTCACAATAGCCACAGCCAGCAGATCAGCCCCTGATTGCAGTGCAATTCTCGCAACGGCTGTAGCTCCATGACCATATCCATCAGCCTTAACAACAGCACAAACTTTCGCATTACTGGATGTTGCTCGTCTAATCTGTTCTACATTATGAGCAATTGCCGATAAATCAATTTCTGCCCATACAGGTCGTTCAAACATAGTTAGCCCTCCCATACCTAAAAAACAGACGGCAGAAAGACTGTAACTTTATCATTACGCCCTTGCCGACTCTATTTCCTACAAGCTCCTGAACCTGCTGTCCAGCCTATGTATTGGAATTATCCCTTTAGTTGCTGCATCTTGCTTTTTTCATACTCTACAATTAATTTATCCAATTGTATACTTACCGCTGTAACTTCTTGGTCAATTAAATTACCCAATTTTTTGTCTACTAATTCATGAAGATGTCTGCGGACACGCTCAATCTCCATCTCTAGTTTCTGCAAATTAGACATCACTTGCTCTCCTTGCCTTCTTAATTCGCACCTGCTCGCTAAGCCAATTATACCAACCTTCTAACCCCGTGCCAGTCTGGCATGAAACTTGTAATAACGTAACTCCAGGATGAATACTTGTAATGTCTTTTACTGCAGATTGCATATCAAAATTAGTATAGGGAAGCAAGTCTACTTTATTCAAAATAACAGCACTTGCTTGTTTAAAGATCAATGGGTACTTTAATGGTTTGTCGTCACCTTCAGTGATGCTAAGAACAGTTGCCTTACTATCCTCGCCAATATTAAATTCCGCTGGACAAACTAAATTGCCCACATTTTCAATGACTATCATATCCAGCGAGGTAAGATCAAGGCAATCCAACACGCTGTCAATCATGTTGGCATCTAGATGACAACCACCGCTTGTATTAATCTGCACAACAGGCACACCATGCTGTTCTATACGCTGTGCATCCTTCGCTGTAAATAAATCCCCTTCAATAACAGCTATAGAAAGTTTTTCTTTCAACGCTCCAATAGTATTTTCTAATAAAGATGTTTTGCCGCAACCAGGCGATCCTAACAAATTTAATACGAAAATACCTGCTTTGGCAAATCGGTCCTGCAATGAGGCAGCAACCTGATCATTTTGCTCTAGGATATTGGTCATCACTTTGATTTGCATTTATTCTACCTCCAGGTAATCAACTGCTAATTCCCTTCCAGATACAACTACAATATTAGCTGAATGGCAAAGGGGACATAAAAAGGAAAACTTTTCTACCGTGAATTGCTGGCCGCAACTACTACATTCTCCAATGAGAGGCGTAATCGTAATATCTATCACTGCACCATCCGCTATCGTCCCAACGGACAAGGCTGCAAAGCCAAATTTCAGAGATTCAGGCTCCACTTGCGTCATCTGTCCTATCAGCAATTTCACACAGCCTACCTTCACCGCATTGTGCTCTGCTGCCGTCTTAAGTACAATGTCCAGTATTCCTTGAGCAATGGACATTTCATGCATATACTTCACTCCACATTTACCATTTTCATACAATCACTTCGTCATAAAAAGATGTTTTCCTGCTGTAATGATAAGTTTAATGATTCACAATCTCTATCCATATTCTTGGAACTATTTACATAATGTAAACTAGAATAATCATTTTCTCTTTCGTTGATACTATTATTACACCAACACAAGGAGGTGATTATGAATGGCCAGAAGTAATAAACCTGTTAACCCAGGTGCTGAGAACGCTCTTGATCGCATGAAACTTGAGATCGCTAGCGAACTAGGGATTGCTGATCGAGTGCGTTCCCAAGGTTGGTCAACCATGACTTCCGCTGATTGCGGACGCGTGGGCGGTCAAATGGTTCGAAGAATGATTGAGCAATACGAATCCGGTATGGGCGGCACTGCTACTACTCAAGCAACTAACAGCACATTAACTGCTCAATATGATGCTAACCAAAAACCTTAATCGTATGCACGGGCGGCCTTAAGCCGCCCTTTATTTTTTTCAATAACCATTATCGAACTTCAAAATAGACAGTAACTTCCGTTCCTACTTCCACAATTGTGTTCTCGGCTATACTTTGCCTTGCGGCTACCCCCGTCCCCACAGGAACAATGGCTAAACCTAATTGAGTTAATGTTTCTCCTGTTTCACGTATACTCTTACCAGTGACATCTGGCACGACCACCTTGCCTGCAGGTGCTTGCACTTTGGGCCTTGGTATAACAGTGGCCTTAAAACTCTCCTTAGAAGCAGGCAAAGGATTAGCAATCTGAGGATAAATATTAAGGTGACGCATAATTTTTTCTAAAATTTCACCAGCAATAGGCGCAGCAATCTCACCACCGTAATACACTCCTTGAGGGTCATCAAGCACAACTAAAATCGCAACTTGAGGATCTTCTACGGGACCGAAACCCACGAAGGATGCCACGTAATGCCCTGCTGAATAGCCGCTTCCATCCTCTTGTAACTTTTCTGCAGTACCTGTTTTTCCGGCAAATCGGTATCCCTTCACAGAGGCTTTTTTGCCACCACCTTCACCTACTACCTTCTCCATCAATCCTGCAAGAGTTCTGGCAGTTTCAGGACTAATCACCTGTCCTACAGATTTAGTAGCGCCTTCACGATCAATAGAGCCATCCGCATTGCGAATTTCTTTTATGATATAAGGTTTTAAAAGTACTCCTTCATTGGCAATAGCAGATACAGCCGTGATGAGCTGCAATGGTGTGACTGCAATACTTTGCCCAATAGACATGGTTGCTACATCAGAGTCACGCATGTCTTCAGGTCTAAATAACAACCCTGCTTCTTCACCAGGTAATTCAACACCTGTGGCTTTACCAAAGCCAAATGCTCTAGCATATTCAGTTAGCTTATAAGCCCCTAGTCTCATACCAATCTGTACAAAACTTGTATTAATCGATTGTTCTATCACTTGAATAAATGAAACGTTACCATAGCTTTCACCGCTCCAGTTTTTTATACGACGGCCAGATACTTCTACATATCCATTATCGATAAAGCGTTCCTCTGGATATAACTGTCCTTCCTGCAAAGCTGCTGCAGACACAATGCTTTTAAATGTAGAACCAGGTTCATAATTGTAAGCTACAGCCCTATTTTTCCATTCACGATCACTAAACTTATAAAATTGATTGGGATTATAGGTGGGCCGATTGGCCATGGCCAATATTTCTCCCGTATGAGGATTCATAACAATCACTGATGCCCCTTGGGGACGATTCTTCAACATGGCCTTATCTAAGCTTTGCTCCACAATAAATTGGATCGCACTATCTAAAGTAAGATACACATTCTTGCCTTGCTTGGCAGGAGCAAAAGTGAAAATTGATTTAAAAATAGGAATGCCACGGCTATCCGTATCAACAAACTGTTCAATCGATTTTCCTTTGATTATTTTATCTAATGCCATTTCCATTCCATCTAACCCAATATCATCCGTACCAACAAAGCCTAGCACTTGAGCCGCTAAGCTGTCATTAGGGTAGTAACGTTTACTTTCTTCCAAAAAAGCTAAGCCTTTCAGATTGGAATCCTTTATTACGGTTTCTATCTGCTTCGCAACTGCTGGTTCAAGCATACGTTTAATCCAAATAAAATGTCCATCTGCTGATAGCTTCTCTCGTATTTCTGCTGGCTGCATTTGTAGCAAAGGTGCCAATAAATTAGCTACCGTTTCAGGATCTTTAATTTCGGAAGGATCTGCATACAGGGATCTAGTTAAACTGCTAATTGCCAACTCCCGTCCATCCCGATCAAAAATTGTTCCTCTAGGTGACTGCAATACCTTGCTGTCTTTTACTTGGTGGGCAACTTTCGCCGCCATCCGGTCACCGTCAATAAATTGTAGCCAACCAATGCGCATAACTAAAATAAGAATCATCACTAATAATAAAACTAAAAAGAAAGCTATCCGTCGTTGTAATGTTACAACGTTTTTTTCCATCATCTATAATCAACCCTTCCTAAAACACAATACTGCAACGAGTTTTACTATTCGTCTCATTTGCAGCATTTCCCTGCAAAAAAAGGGTATTACCTCATAAGGCTTTTTCTCACTCTATTAACAATGCCTTATATTATAATGAAAAAAACACCTTTATTAGGTGTTTTTTTCAAAAACATACATGATGCAACCTACCGTTGAACAGAATTCCTTACTTCTCGATTATTTCTATGAAAACCTGCAGCATAATAAGAAGCAATAATAAGACCAAACCAAATCGGCGCAATATATAGTGCAACACGAGTATCTGCATTAAAGAACATGGCAATTCCAACAAAGGCCAAGAAAGCTAAGCTAACCCAATTGGATATTGGTGAAAAAGGCATAGGATATTTAATTTGTGCAATTTGTTCAGTAGTCAGGCTTTCCCGATACTTCATCTGGATAATTAGAATAATTGCCCAGATCCAGAGTGCGCCAAAAGTCGCGACACTGGTAACATAGACAAACACCTGTGCAGGAACAAGATAATTAAGTACCACACCAATCAATAAAAATCCCGCTGAAACTAAAATACCTTTTACCGGTACTTGCCGTGGGCTTAATGTCTTAAACATGGCTGGAGCCTTCTCTTGCAAAGCCAGGTTATAAAGCATCCTTCCTGTACTAAACAACCCACTGTTACAAGATGATAAGGCTGCCGTCAGTACAACAAAGTTGATAATACCTGCTGCTGCCCTGATCCCCAGTTTATTGAAAGTCAGCACAAAGGGACTGCCCATAGTACCAATTTGATTCCAAGGATATAGGGACATAATAACGAACAAGGAACCCACATAAAAAATTAATATACGCCAGAACACCTTATCAATAGCAGCTGGTAAAGATTTTTCAGGATTTTTTGCTTCACCGGCAGTAACTCCAATTAATTCAATACCCAAATAGGAAAACATAACCATAATACTAGCCATCGCCATACCTTCTAAACCATAAGGGAAAAATCCGCCATGAGACCAAAGGTTGGAAATACCGATTGCCACCCCTTGATTGGCAAGTCCAAAAACGATCATGGCAGAACCAGCTACAATCATTGCTAAAATCGTTACTACTTTAATTAAGGCAAACCAAAATTCAAATTCACCAAAGGCACGGACACTGATTAAATTAACAGATGCCATTACAATTAAAGCACACAAGGCCGGTATCCATTGAGGCACTTCCGGCAACCAATAAGAAACATACACTCCTACTGCCGTAATTTCCGCCATACATGTGACAACCCACATAAACCAGTATGTCCAGCCAGTAATATAACCAGTAAGAGGGCCTAAGAAAATGTTGGAATGGGCACTAAAAGTACCAGAAACGGGATAAGCAACTGTTACTTCACCTAGAGCACGCATAATATAAAACATAATGATACCAGCCAAAAAATATACAAGAATCAAGGATGGCCCAGCAGTTTTTATCGCTGCACCAGCCCCAAGGAATAACCCTACGCCAATTGCTCCGCCTAATGCAATCAACTGGATATGACGCTCTTCTAAGCCACGATGTAACCCTTCCTGCAAGGCATTATTCTTTTCCACAATGTCTCCTCCTTTATATTTTAGCTTTGGACTAGCCGTTGAATCTTTTCCTCACCCCCTCTTACAATTAATGCAATTCTCCTTATAATTAGCACACCATTTTAGGCAGAATATGCAATTTAGTTGTTAGACTATTCAGATAATTTTGCATGTACGCAAAAAGCATACTCATAGCACAATCACGAGTATGCTTTTTGCCATTGACTTAGACTGTAATTAAAACAGTGTTCTTATTCTAATATCTCTGCTACAGGCGTGTAAGGCAAGTTCTGATCATTCGCTACAGCCTTAAATGTAATTTGTCCGTTATAGACATTAAGTCCTTTTGCCAATCCAGCATCATCAATAAGTGCCTGTTTCCAACCTTTATTAGCAATTTGCAGCGCATATGGTAATGTTGCATTTGTTAAGGCCAAGGTAGAAGTACGAGCCACAGCTCCTGGCATATTTGCTACGGAATAATGTATGACACCATGCTTGGTATAGGTAGGTTCACTATGAGTAGTAATACGATCAATGGTGGCAACCGAACCGCCTTGGTCAATCGCTACATCCACAATTACGGAACCAGCTTCCATGGTTTTTACCATTTCCTCACTTACTAACTTAGGAGCTTTTGCTCCTGGAATGAGTACAGCACCAACTAAAAGATCTGCCTGTTTAACCCATTTGGCAATATTATAGCTATTTGACATTACAGTTGTTACTCGACCACCAAAAATGTCATCTAAATAAGCAAGACGATCTGTAGATTTATCTAGAATGGCAACCCGGGCGCCCATACCAACAGCCATCTTAGCTGCATTAGTACCTACTGTACCGCCACCTACAATTACTACTTGGCAGGATTCTACACCAGGTACGCCACCTAGGAGAACACCTTTACCACCCCAAGGCTTTTCTAGAAATTGTGCCCCGATTTGTACTGCCATACGACCAGCTACTTCACTCATTGGTGATAATAACGGCAAGGTATTATTGCGCCCTACAATGGTTTCATAAGCAATACCAATCACTTTTTTCTTTAGTAATGCCTTAGTCAACTCAGGCTCAGGAGCCAAATGCAAATAAGTAAATAGAATCTGCCCTTCATGAAATAACTCATATTCAGAAGCCACAGGTTCTTTTACTTTAATAATCATTTCTGAGGTATCAAATAATTCTTTTTTGTCAGCGATAATCTTGGCTCCGACTTGTTCATAGCTTTCATCAGAGAAGCCACTGCCAATACCTGCACTTTTTTCAATTAAGACAGTATGCCCTGCTCTACATAGATCCTCTGCCCCTGCTGGAGTCAATCCTACACGATTCTCATTATTCTTAATCTCTTTTGCTACACCAATAATCATAATAAGCCCTCCTTATTTTATCCAATTGTACAATATATAAAGATCTGCTGACCTTCTTAGTTTTTATAAGATGCAATAATCATGCCAAAAAAAAAGAACTTGGCTCTCACCAAGTTCTCAAGCCCTAAATATAAGGCTTTTTTTTCCATTTTTAAAATAAAAGCAATTAGATTTGCGCAATAAAATGACCATGCCAATTTAGCTGTTTTTTACTTTTTGTAAACTTTTGTTTCCATATCTCATTCCACTGTAACGAAAAGTTTACGAAAACACCATATTTATACCATTTAAATCCAGATCATTCTAGAGAAAGCTCATATTTGTGCATTTTTTTTATTACTGCCGTATGGGATAATCCCAACACTGCTCCCATACGCCTAGAAGAACGAAATCGTCGAAGTGTTTCCTTTAATATCACCACTTCCACTTCCGCTAGTCGTTCTTCTAGTGTTTGATACGTCTCAAACTGTATGGCAGGAGGCGTTATTTGAGAACCGGATAATCGCCCTAAAGATATATGCTCCGGTTGAACCTCTCCCCCGTCAACCAGATTTGCCGCTCTTTCAATACTATTTCTTAGTTCCCGCACATTACCCGGCCAGTTATAATTTTGTAACCTCTGTAGTGCCGCCGAGGAAAAACCTTTGATTGGCTTATGCAATTTTTCCGCAAAATGCTGTAAGAAAATCTCACCTAAGAGTCGAATATCTTCAAACCGCTCTCTGAGAGGCGGTACTAATAGAGGGATTACATTTAACCGATAATATAAATCCTCTCGAAAAATCTTATCGACAACCATATCTTCCAAATTACGATTGGTTGCAGCAATAATACGAACATCAACGGCTACTTCTTTGGTACTGCCCACACGTCTTACCCGTTTTTCTTGCAGTACCCGTAGCAGCTTAACTTGTAGATGTGCAGATATTTCGCCTACTTCATCAAGAAACAATGTACCACCATTGGCCAACTCAAACATCCCAGGCTTGCCGCCTTTCGCTGCACCAGTAAAAGCTCCTCTCGCATATCCGAAAAGCTCACTCTCCAATAAAGTCTCTGGAATTGCGGCGCAGTTAATGGGTATAAAAGATGCAGAAGCTCTTGTAGAAGAACTATGCAGTGCTCTTGCAAATAATTCTTTGCCGGTTCCTGTTTCTCCGCGAATTAATATGGTAGAATCGCTTGCAGCGTATCTACGTGCCTGGCTCACGACCTGTCCCATAACAACACTGGCATAAGGAATATCTGCAAATGTCATTGGCAAGGAAGCCGTCATGTTATGCATTAAATTTCTTACCTCTTGGGTATCACGAATAAAAGCAACCACACCAACGATCTCATTGTCATTATTCATGAGAGGAATCGTACTTACCACACAATAGCTATTACCGCCATCAATATATACCTCTCGATTATGATAATGAATACCGGTCTGTAGCGTTTCTTGCAGCAATAAATTCTTGAATAAAGTACTCCCTAAGAACTGACCCAATATCTTCTTAACTGGCAAATTCAGAATCCGCGCTGCTGCAGGGTTGTATTGTGTAATAATACCATCTTGATCAACAGATAGAATACCATCATGTACAGAAGTCAATATGGCATCAAGTTGCTCCGCTCGCTCTTTAGATGGCATAGCAGAGATTTCATCAATTTTTTGTATGCCAGCAATACCAGCCAATTCCCCTATACATTCTTTACACTGCTGTACCGATACACCCTGGCACTCCAAAAAAATTCTGTTTTTCTCCACTTCCATAGATACAATATTAATGCTACGTTTTGCTAGGATGCCTGTAATATCATGAACGACTCCAATACGATCTATATATACGATTCGCAAATACACCCTTCCACGCTCCCCTTGCCAACACAATATTCTTTAATTTCCATTTATCCGTTGACTAGATCCATGGCTAAATGGGACTAACTCTGCATAGTATTTCATCAAATCTATCATTTTTCCTGCTACAGCTCTATTGCCCCAATACAAAAAAAATAGAGCCCCAAGGCCCTATCCTTTAAATCCTATTGGTTTTATTGGCAAATCCATAAGCATTTTCGTTAAAATCTCTTTAAACCGATCTCGTTGCTTTTTTTTCGTTCCGTCCCCGAATTGCGGGTTGTCATGCTTTTGGACATCAGCCGGATAAATCCTAGATACCTTAGTAATCATTCTAACCGCCCTCCTTGGATTTCGCTATATTAAACATATCGAAATTAAGCCAAAATTTCTTAACTCTTTAAGAAATTTTTTCCTATTTTTTAAGTAGAAAAGCCCTTCCAAACTTACATTCCTCTTAATTAGCGCCTAATACAAAGCCTGCTCTAAAGGTCCATCTATTGATATAAATAATATTTCTTAGACATAGTCTTAAATTGACTAGCCTCTTTTTCCCATAAAAGATATAACTCGTTTAAAGAATAGGTACCTTTTCTCACACTATCATCACCTGTAACCAAATCGATAGAGCTTTCATTTTTCCCATTGCGCTTAAATGAGAATTTCTCACCACTCATTTCCTGTATGGTATAGAGCAAGCTAATCCCTGTTTTGACAGCAAGAAAATTCTTTTTGTCAACAACATGTAACTGTACTCCTGCGCAAGCTTCATTTTGATATAATCCAAAGTTAGGCGTAAAGTAAGCCGGGCGGAATATCACTCCAGGCAACTGTAACGCTGTCATTTTTTCTGCCAACTCATAGGCATCAAGCCAAGGTGCACCCACAAACTCAAAGGGCCTTGTCGTCCCTACGCCTTCTGAAATAGTAGTACCGCCAAAAATACCCGTCCCTGGGTATACTAAAGCAGTATTAGGAGTTGGAATGTTAGGCGATGTCATCACCCAAGGCAGGTGAGTCTCGTCAAAATGCATGTCCCGTTTCCATCCTGTCATTTCAATCACTACTAAATCACAGCCAATACTAAACTCCGAATTAAACAACTTAGCCAATTCGCCAACAGTCATACCATGGCGAATCGGGATAGGATACATGCCAATAAAGGATTCAAACCCAGGCTTTATTAGATTGCCTTCAACCTGCGTGCCACCAATCGGATTCGGTCTATCAAAGATTACCATTGTCTTTCCTAATTCTTTACAGGCCTGCATAGCATAAGCCATTGTATAAATATAGGTATAAGAACGAGCACCTACATCTTGTATATCAAAAGCCAGCACGTCAATATCAGCCAACATTTCCGCTGTCGGCTTCTTCGTGGCACCATATAAACTATAAATCGGCAGTTGTGTTTTTACATCAATACTAGTATTCACTGCATCTCCAGCTTTAACAGCACCGCGGATACCATGTTCTGGAGAAAATAAGGCAACTAAATTAGTTTTTTTATGTAGCACATCTACTGAACTTTGGAAGTTACTATTCATACCCGTTGAATTGGTAATTAAGCCAACTCGTTTTCCTTCAAAGATCTGGGTATAGGCATCAATTCTATCAATGCCTAGCCGTACTGATACTGGTTGGCTAATTATTGGATTACTCTTGTGTTTTGAAGTCTTTTTTGCTTCACCGATACTTAGAATACTCATCATACTTACAGCTAAAGCGACTAGCAATAGTACTATTTTTACCTTATTATTTTCAGTCAATTTCTTACCTCCAGTAAATAAAAAGCCTACGAGCTGATTACTCGAAGGCTATATATCTCAATATATCTACTAACAATTCCTTGGGATGCGTGGGGCTACCATTTATATTTTTTCACCTGTAATAAGTCCTCGTTTAGTGTGTTTTTCAGCTACTGCGGCAGTTTCTTCAATTCCAACAATAATGTGCTGCATAGAGGTTTCAATATTTCCTAAGATATCATTAATCTTTTTTGTAGCTTCTACACTATCTTCCGATAACTTACGAACCTCACTAGCCACAACAGCAAAACCCCTGCCATGTTCACCAGCCCTCGCTGCTTCAATGGCTGCATTTAAACCTAGCAAATTAGTCTGTTGAGATACTTTATTAATAAAGCCAATGACTTCATGAGTATTATTAATATGAGTCTTAGCTTCGTTTACAGATTGAGATAAAATAACAACCTTCTCATTCAATTCCTCACTCATTAGAACCTGAGACTTAATTAAATGGTACAACATACCCGTAACAAAATCATCTATGACTTTAATATTCGGCGTCTTATTTTCTTCAATTAATTGATTTACCTTTTGATTTCCCGTAATATTTAGCACGGTATTCACAGTTGGCAACTTAAGACCATCTCGGACATCTGTAAAAGTGCGGATACCTAATTTCTGTGCCAACTGAATTGCTACAGCATCAGACTTTACATCTACCACTCCGACAATTTCCATATCAGGCACATGACTGGCCATTTCTATTATTCCAACGCCACCCCTACCGCCACCAACTAATAAAATATTAACCACAAACCCGCCCCCCAACTTTCTTTGAATACAAATAGTACTATATTATGTATTATACTATAAATTCACAGTATCTACATCGCCATATTTTTTATTACATTACATCAAATACTTTATTCCCAATACACCCTTCTCCATTCCATATAAAAAAGCATCTGAATGCAGCACAAGGTACTGGGACATCAGATGCCTTTTATTAAAAGTGTTTCTATAGATCCATGGTACTAACGGATTGAATCCCTATTTCCTCATCTCACAGCCCATCCACATATTTTTCTTGCTCATATGTTCTTGAATCGTATTGAGCATTTCGCCAAATCGTTGGAAATGTATTACTTCTCGTTGCCATAAAAAGGTCAGCATGTCTTTTACACAAGGATCATCCGTTAGCTCAATAAGATGTTCGTAAGTGACACGGGCCTTTTGTTCTGCCGCCATGTCTTCTGTTAGGTCGGCAATGGGATCACCCAGACAGGCAATATATTTTGCTGACCAGGGGACACCATTGGCATCTGTCCAAAATAGTCCATGATTGTGCTGTACATACTGACTAGCCCATCCAGCCTCTTCAAAATCTCTAGGACTTGCTCCCTCTGTCAGTTTATATACCAAGGCTGCAATCATTTCCATATGCGCTAATTCCTCGGTGCCGATATCCGTTAGCAAAGCTTTCGCTTGACCTGTAGGCATGGAGTACCGTTGATTTAGATACCGCAAAGAAGCCCCTAATTCACCATCTGGTCCTCCATATTGAGTAACAACTAGCTTAGCAAAGGCAACATCAGGGCGACTTACTTTTACGGGATGTTCTAATGCTTTTTCATATATCCACATAATGTGATTCCCCCATCTACATTTGCCATGGCCATGGGCACTCTACCCACTGCCATGGTTCTTTTGAATATCCGCCAAAACCAAAATTAAAAAGGGGTCCAAATTCCTCTTGATAGGCCATTTTATATTTTTCCAGCATTTCAACAGCGCAATTATAATCGTTGAGTGCCTCTGTATCACAAGGGTGAGTATCTAGAAACAAATTAAGCTCAATCGCAACAAATTGCATTTCCTGAACCTTTTTTAGCATACATAGCTGCCGTTCACAATTCACTACTTTCACCTCCCACTGTTTACCTTGGTATCGGATACGCTCCATATAAACTAGGGAATAGTGTTCCCTTCCTCAACGCTTCTTGAGGACTAAATGCTTCATCATAACACTGCCATGGAACATATGCATGGGCTAGCATCATTCTTTTATTTTCACATCCGCATTTAAAATGATCATGATCTTCGTCTTTAAAATTCCACATATTCATTTTCATTCGATCTGCTTCTTCCCTCTTTTGAGTTTCTTCAGCAATTTCTTCAATAGCTTCTTCAGCTACATCTCTTTTCATTTATCCACCCTCCTCTCATACTACTTACTACATTTTATGTAATGACTTATTCGCATGTTCCTTGAAATAAAAAAAACTGATTAGCCATTGGATGGCATAATCAGAAAGGCAAGTATATATAATAGGATGCCCACCCCACGATATAAGACTAAGAGAGCCCAGGCTAAGCGAATGAGGCTAACATCTATATTTGTAAAATCACTAACCCCAGCGCATACACCCAAAATCATACCGTGAGCTGGATCCAGAGTTAGGTGTTTCTGTAATGCTCCATTCATCCCGTTCACATCACCTTGAACAAACTGCCAGGCTGTCAGTGCACTCACTAGATAAGCTCCTATACGAATAACACCAAACAATTACTCCACCTCCATGATTATGTTATCCCTCACATTTACCAATATTATACTTCTCCTCATAAGAAAAAAGCTGATACATCTTTTTAAAATACAAAGAACACAAAGGAGTTCTGTACAAACTCATCTTTGTGCTCTTCGTATAACTTTGCGACCTTTAGGTTTAACGTTTTTCAGAACTTCTAATAATTTATCCAAAATAATTTTAAATACTATATTACATTGTGATTATTTTCCATATAATATGATACCAGTATTATTTAACCCGATTTAAGTTTCTGGCGTGCCTAGCTAATTTCAAACGGGTGCCACGGCTAGTGTCAGGCTCGGCTGCAGGTTCTTGAGGCACAGTATTATCTGCTTGCCGCCCTACGTTCAAAATAACACCAATCGCCGTCAGATTAATAATTAGAGACGTACCGCCAAAGCTAATAAAGGGTAAAGGCACGCCTACGACAGGAAATATACCTGAAACCATAGCAATATTAATGATAGCCTGTCCTACAACCAAAACAATACCACCAATAGCCAGCAATTTACCTAATCCGTCTGGAGCTTTCAAGGCAATTCGAAGCCCATAATACGCCAATAAAGCCATGAGGCACAATACGGCTAACGCACCAATAAATCCCATCTCTTGGCAGAGTACTGCAAAAGCAAAATCCGTATGGGCCTCTGGCAAATAATTAAACTTACTAGATCCCATACCAAGACCAGTTCCCCAAAACCCACCAGAACCGATTGCCAGTAAGCCTTGTACGGTCTGATAACCAATACCAAGCTGATAGTCCCAGGGATTTATCCAGGCAGCAATACGCTCTGCCCGATAAGCCGCAGCAAACGTTGCATATATAAATAAGGCAATGCCACCTCCCACTAAGAGTAGCAGCTGCTGTCTTGGCAATCCAGCAATTACATATAACATTAAACTCACACCTACGATAATAACTGCAGTCCCCATATCCGGTTGCTTTAATACCAAGGCTCCTAACAATGCTGCAATATAAAAGGGTAATGACAACAAGGTAATTTTACGTTTACGATCGATGAGAGGTCCTAGGAATCCAGCAGTGATTAAAAGTGCTGTTAATTTTGCCAATTCAGAAGGCTGAAACTGAAAACCAAGATTAATCCAGCGGCGAGCACCATTCACTTCAATCCCAATAAAATGGACCGCAATTAACAACCCCACCGTCAATAGCATTAACGGGAAAAGGAAACGATTCAGACGATGATAATCAATCTTGCTAATAATAGCCATAGCCACGATACCAATACCAAAGGACAATAAATGTCTTTTTATATAAAAATAGCCATCTCCCATTCGTTGCCCAGCTTCTACAAAACTGGCACTGAAAATATTTACCGTGCCAATCATAAATAACAATAGGGTAATGCATATCACAGCTTCCGTGCTGCTTCGCCATAATTGAGATAACCTGCTCATTTTGCTTCTCCTTCACTACTCGTTAACCCTATTATACAAAATTAATTCTCCATACCCAATAGCAATTTGCTATTCCATGAATATTATATAAGGAAATTGGCTATTCAAACTGGGATAAAACCGAGGTGATTATATGGAAATTCAGCCTTATCAACTAGTCGTAATTGATGATACGACACATGCTTTGCTCCTTGTTACTGGTCAGCAAGGAGAAATTATCGCTGAGATGCCTTACCCCTCAGAATATACCCCCACAGAACTGCTGTTATCACCTGATCAAAGCAAAGTATATTTGCCTGTAATAAAAAACAATGGCAAAGGCGCACTCTTTGTCGGAAATTTGGAGCAAAAATCTATCTATCGTTTGCCAGTAGAATTACCTCCGCCTACACAATTTGCATTAGCGCCAAAAGGTGATTGTGCCTACATAGCTGATCCACATGGCAGATTATATTCTCTTACTATACCTACTATGTCTCTAACCACATGGGGAAATCCAGCAGAAGCTGCTTGTGTTGGCCTCGTTGCCGACCATACGGCCATCTATAGCGTATGGGAACACGATAACCAAGGTACTTTAGCAGTTTTTAGTCCTGGCGGACAGTTGTTACAGGAACATTCTTTGCCAGGGATTCCGACTAACATAATTCTTCATAGTGACCAACATATTCTTATCCCGTTTACCAGCACGGCCTTTACTACAGAAGGAGTCATTATTTTTACAATCACAAAAGAAGCTGACACTACCTCTGCTATCATTACATCCCAGACCTGTATCTATCCTAAAGATATCAATGCAAGTCCTGCCTATCCTTCCCACATTGCAGCTCTTCCTCATGAACAAATTGCTTATGTTGTCAATGAAGAAAGCGCTTCCATTACAGTCATTGATATTGCCAATGCATCCATTTCTCGTCACATTGAGCTTGGCCGTTCTATATCTTGCCTGCATATTTTACCTGGCAATCACTTAGCCATTGCTACCAGCCATATCTTTGCTGATCTTAGCATGATTGATTTGGAAAATGGACGTTTATTGTCCGTTACAGATACTAAACGTGAACTTCTGGGCTATATTGCCATTCTACCTAGTTCTAATAGTACTGACAAAGAGAAAAGGCCCCAGGCAACAGAAAAGGACTTGGTATAGCACCAAGTCCTTTTCTGCTACCCTGCAATCATTTCGTCAGATTTTTTCCTAATTGCCGGGGCCATTTACCACTCCATTTATATTTAGCATCATTGTTCTTGGTTTCTACCGTATGGGCGGTAGAGGTTGCATCTTCTTTTACTAGAATAGTATCCTCTTCCACTAGAACCTTTTCCGCGATAATTTTACCTTTGCTTTCAAAATGGCTATGTTTTTGCTCCTTGATTGCCTTTACTTTACTATTGACTTTTTCTTTCACTACTTCCTCGATATCAGGCTCTCTGTCCTTGGGTTCAGGGATAAATTCTTCTTCTCGCTCTGGTATGATCATATTGGGTATGGTATCCATATTGCTAAAATCCGATACTTCCGACATCAGAGAAACTTCTTCATTACATTCTAACGATGCTAGTGTGGAATTCTTCATAATTCCTTTTTCCATCATAGTCAAAATCAAAAGAAAATGATCGGCTTCACGCCTTACATGATCTGCTAGCAAGGAAGGAATTAGACCTACTAGCCGACACTCTCTGATCATCTCTTCAGCGGCACGCTTAAAATCTCGAATGCGTAAAACAGCAGCACGAACATCCTGAAGAAAGCGCTTAAAAGAAGCAACCTCGGGATATCCCTGCAACATACTAGAAAAGTCTCTTCCTTGTAGATAAAGGTCATCAAATTCTTGAGAAAATCCATTCGCAGTCTCTATTAGATTTCGTTCAGAAGGATCTAATAAATGACTGATAAACTTCGCATGATCTGCCATAATACGTAACCAAAATACACTTTCCTGGGCTTTCATGCCTCCAGATAGTGCCATTTTACCGTTTTTAATTTTCTCTAACAAGCGCATAAAATACTCGGCTTCACGAGCCATATGATCCAAAAGCAAGGGGAAATTATAACCGCCCAGTTTGCACTCTAACATGCGATGTAATAAATCACGCTTAAAAGTATAAAATTCTTTTAATAAGGCCTGAGTATCATTCACTAATTCCATGAATTTTTTATCATTTTGTAGTCGCTCTGCACGTGTGCGCAAAGCCCCAAAGTCCTGATAAAAAGACTGGGCCTCATCAATTAAGTCCTCATGATCACAAGGCAAGCCAGATTTAATGAATAAGGCATGTTCTTCCATGATTCTTAGCCAGAATTTTACCTCTTCTAAGTTGAGTGGCTCCAAGGGCTCAGGAACCATATAAGACATGAGTTGACGCGGCATAGCAACACTCTCCCTTTCTGATCCCACTACACATTTATTACATTCTATGCCGCAATCTGAAATTCTGTCATAAAAAAATGAAAACTAGGGTTATTATTTTATTCTAGTCTTCTTTATGAAAATTTGACTTCACACCGATTGATCGGTGTACCCATACTACTAAATTTCTTCTCATATTCTGTCATCACATTTCCTTGATAATCACTTTTATGCAAATCAAAGGTTACCTCATTCACCTCTAGATTGCAGGCAGCGAACTGCTCTAAGGAAAAATCAAATAAAGGTCTGTTGTCTGTCTTGAAAAATATTTCACCACCGACAGATAAGAGAATCCGATACTTGTCTAAAAAATTAGCATGAGTTAAACGACGCTTTGCATGTCTAACCTTAGGCCATGGATCGCAAAAATTAATATATAGCCGATCTACTTCACCTGGAGCAAAAATATCTAATACATTATTAATATCAAAAACGAGTAGACGAACGTTAGTAAGTCCCTTTTCCCGTACTTTCTGGGCTGCATAGAACAAAACATCCTGTTGAGCTTCTATACCAATAAAATTAACTTCCGGATTTTCTTCCGCCAATTGACTAATGAAGCTGCCTTTTCCTGTACCTAATTCAACATAGAGGGGCGCCTTGCGACCAAAAACTTCATGCCAATGCCCCTTCCGATGTTCATGTACATTGGTTTTCTCTTGATCACTATCCATTCTTATCTGGGATGGAACACCGAAGGGTATCTCTTTTATTACTACAATATCACTATAATTTTCTAGTGCCGCATCCACCCACGGCTTTCTTCTCAGTCGCATTTTATTCCCACCTATACCTTTACTATTCTTTATCTAGACCAAATTTTTTCAAATATCTATACAACGTAACACGACTGACATCCAGCATATTTGCCAAACGACTAATATTGCCACCAGCCACTTTCCATGCCTCAACAAATACCTCTTTATCTTCTTTCCAAGCTGTACTAATACCAGTGTCTCCCATCAAACTAATATCCCGCAAAGCAATTTTATCTCCCTCTGTATTAAAGAAAGCTTGTTCAACAACGCCCTGCAGCTGTTTGATATTACCAGGCCATTCATAAGACATTAGTAACTCTTTTGCTTCGCTAAGCAATTCCTTAACTGGCATATTATGCTGCTCAGCTAATTCAGAGATAATATGTTCTGCTAATAGAGGAATATCTTCACGTCGGGCTCGCAATGAAGGAATGCGAATCATGCTTTTGGAAATGATCTCATATAAAGGAGAAAAGAAAACGCCTTTCTCCGTGAGCCGCTTCAAATCACTATCACAAGCAGCAATAATCCGAATATCAAAGCCACGCTCCACATCTTCACCCAAGCGGCATAACTTACATTTTTTTAGAGCCACGGCTAAGCGACTCGCTACTGACGTGGTCATCTTTTCTATTTCATCTAGAAATAAGGTTCCGCCATTGGCCAGCTCCAGCTTGCCCGGGCGACTTTCATCTCGGTATTGACCGCTGCCAAATAACTCTTCTTCTAGAACTTCTGGTATTATATCACCACATTTTAAAGAAATAAGTGGTCCAGCGGCTCTGCCACTTGCTTCATGTATGGCATGTGCCATACGTTGCTTACCCGTGCCAGACTCGCCTTGCAATAACAGATGATTATTATTACGGGCTACCCTGCCCGCTTTTTCCTGCATGGTAATAAAGATAGGTGTTTCTCCTACCATACTGGTCAAACTATATCTAGCCTTATACCCAACTGCATGAGCCACAAGAGTCCTTAAATCTTCAATTGGCAAAGAGACCGCCACTACGCTTGTTACTGCCTTATCCTGCTCTATAGGCACTACAGTAGTAATATCCTCATATGTTTTTCGCTGAGTAATCCAGGTTACTTCTTTATTATATGATGGTATTCCCTTGAACCCTTTATACAAGGGCGTATGACGGTAATTTAAGACCACATCATTTAAATTAGCCAATACATCATTGTTTCCAACAGCATCAATACCTGCCAAGCGGCTCCTCCCTAATTTATTGCTGTATACAACATCCCCCCCTGGGATAATATGGTACACAGCAAAAGGTACAGAATCCAAGATAACATGGCGAGCTTCTAGCTGGGCCAACATGGTTAAATGCTGTTCCATGGCATATTTAATACTAAATAGCAAAGACACTACTGAGCTATACGGCAAGTCTTCTTGTTCCACGGAAACAATGGTCACAATATACACAAGCTGTCCATCTACCATAATGGGAACAGAGCAGGCGTCACCATCCTGACATTCTTTAATCCACATTTCTGGCCCAAACAACAAGAAGGGAGCCTTATGTTCATGAACAATACTAATACTAGATGTTCCGATATCTTCTTCGGCAAGCCTTGCCCCCTCCAACTCACCAGGACTTTTTTGGAAAAAGGGTAGAGCATAATTTTTAATAACATAGCAATCTTGATCTAATAACAGCAAGCTTAAGTTATATACATTAAAATGTTCTCTCGTCTCATTGTATAATCCGCTCAAATACTCCATTGCAGCATGATGCAGCTGCTGCCGCCGGCTTAATTCTTCCTTGCTAAGTTTAATCAAAGGCGGCATGCATTGGGAGGTAATATCTAATTCTTTACTTTTTTGCCAAGACTCGGCTACCCATGGATGTACATTGGGATCCATCACACCATCATTAATAAATTTTTGGTAATAGTTTATCAGTTTCTCTTTACTACGCCGCTCTCGAATCATATAAACCTCCATATATTTTATATTTTCTACCTATTATCATATCAATTATCCATAATCAGAACGAATTGCTGGCAGAAATCTAGCAAAGCTGCAAATTATAATTGACTTATCTTGTTAAAAATACATATATTTTCTGTCTTCTAAAAAAATAATATCACATATTTGAAAAAATCCATAGTTTTCTCACTATTATTATTTCCATCTTTCTCTTTTTACAGCATTATCCCCTCTCGCAAAAAAATTGAGTAGGCAGGCCCGTTTGCCTAACCTACTCAATAAACTGCACTAGCACTTATCAAGTACGATACTGATTGATATCTTCACCGAAATGCTGGATCATAACCTTAAATTCACCGATTTTCCCCATCATATCCTGTAGCTTATCATTATAGACTTGGACAGAAGCACTCACTTCCTGGCTAGCAGCTGAGTTTTCTTCTGAAATAGCTGCCAAGGATTCTATTTTACCATATACCTGGCTAAGTCCCGTCATTTCGTGTTCCAACTTCCCAATCATTTCAACAATATTCGTAGCAACATTATGTACGTTGTCTACGTTACGACTATTTTTTGCCACCACTACATTGAGTTGCTGGCTTTCCACTGCCAACACATCATATTCTTCTTCAATCATAGACACCACACCACTAATAATATCCATCAAGACTTTCAAATCACTCGTAATGCTATCAGAATGATGATGTGACTGTTCCGCAAGCTTACGTACTTCTTCTGCAACAACGGCAAAACCCCTGCCTTGCTCCCCTGCTCGCGCTGCCTCTATGGCTGCGTTAAGGGCCAATAGATTGGTTTGCCCTGCAATAGCCGCAACCATCCCAGTAATCTCTGTAATTTTAGTAGCTTGGGACTGAAGATTTTCTGCTGATTCCTTTACTTCAGCAAATTTTTGTAAACTATGTTCTAATTTAGCCCCTGATGCCTCGACTTCACCAAAACCTTGATTGATTTCAGCAACGGCTGTTTCTAGCTGGATTTTATTACGATTTTGCTCTACAACAAAAGTCTTCAAGGTTTCTAAATTACCACTTAAAATGCCAACTGCGTCTGTAGTTTCCATTGCTTGATTACCAGCAGCAGTTGCTACATCATACACCACACCCGATATACTACGAGAAGTGTTCTTCATATTATCCGCCAGCGCATTAAAATCATCTGCATATTTATCCATTTCGTCTGCAGTACCCTTAAACCCTACAAACTCACGCTTTAAACGTTTTTTGTACAAGGATAGTCCTTGCATGATAACTTCAAACTCATCACCAGTATGTAGATTGATTTCATTGAAGTACTTCCGGTCCTGAATGTTCTTAATTTCTTCTTGAATCGCAGCAAAAGGTGCTAATAGAAAAGAAGCGACAAAACCTGCAATTCCACCACTAACCACTGCTGACCACATAGGAACAGAAATACCGAAAAGCGCTATTATTCCATCTACTACAGCAGTTATGAGGGTAGCTGCTACGCCTATTTTCACTGGCAAGCTTTTGATAAAACCAAAAGACAGCAACTTACTAATACGATATGTTTTATTATATGTAATGGGCTTAGAGAAGCGAATCTTTAGCTTTATATGCTCAGCAGACTTCTCTAAAACTTCCGTTTTAATCTCTTCTTTGAAATGCTCTGCGCCACCGAGAAGAAGGCCATTGAGATAGCCAAACATTCCTCTCTTTGATTTATAACTAAAGATTGCCTCATATTCGGAAATGGGCTCAATTAAAAGTTCTGGCGGATTGGCCCCAGGAATTCTTTGTACCACGACAACATGTACGTCATACATGGATCGTAAAAAAGAATAGAAGGTTTCCTGCTGAAAAAACGCTGGGTAGGCAGCTAAAAAAGCTTTAATGTTATCCTTGCCAATGATTAACCAAATATCATCCTCTGATTTTCCAAGAGTTGACGACAGGGACGTTATGAATTTCTTTACCCCGCCATCATCAATATCTTCCGTTGGCATGATAATACGATCCTTCGCCCATCCCGCACTTGCCATAGCTTTATTAACGACTTCTTGTCCCCACATATTGCGAGCAGTACTTGTCCAAGTAGCAACAACTGTTCCCTTCATAACCATCACTCCATTTTAAATATCTAACAACAATATCTCATCTATGTTTATGCAATAAATACAGATTTCGCTATTTTTTTCCAAATCCCTGCAATTTAAAATCATTATTATCTAACAAGTAATTATTCAAATTTTACTATTATACTATATTTGTGATATCCGTCACAGACTATGCTAATCATCTATTTATAATAAAAGTGGAATCATATCATTACTATTTAAGGAGGATCTACCATGACAATACCATTGGCTAACATTCCTTTTCTAAACAAAAAAATTAAATTTCCTGTCACGCCCCATATTCCTGGCGGCTTAACTACTTCTTCTCAACTTAGGCAAATTGCCGATATCGCTGATCAATACAATGCCTCATTGAAGATCGTAGGAAATACGATTACCATTATCGGACTGAACCTTGCAGATGGAGAAAAAGCCATTGCTGAGCTTGGTTGCCAAGGTGAATCCTTCATTGCTAAGGCCGTTCGCGCTGTAGCCTTTTGTCCAGGAAAGCCAGATTGTCCTAGAGCCCTACAAGATAGCTCTACCTTGGGACTTGCTCTTGATAAAGAATTCTTTGGTCAAGAGTTACCCAGTAAAGTACGTATCGGTGTCAGCGGATGCCCTAATTGCTGTATTGAGCCATTAGTAAAAGATATTGGCATGTATGGTACTGCCAAAGGCTACACCTTAGTCGTTGGCGGTAATTCAGGTTTTTCGGCACAGATAGCAACTCCCGTCGCAGAGAAAGTTCCCGCTGATGAAATTCCTTCCATTGTGAATTCCATCTTAACCTACTTCCGGCAACATGGAAAAAGCAAGGAACGTTTGGGACAGCTTATTGACAGACTTGGCTGGGATCATTTTACCAAAGAAACTATCCCAGAGAAGTATCAAAAGAAATAATAGAATAAATAAAAGCACTTGCTAAAATTGCAAGTGCTTTTGTCTATTCTAGTAATCTATCAACTTCGCGTTTCACCGTTTCTCCAAAGAATACTTACATTTCTAACATAATAAAAAAACCCGCTTTCGCGAGAACGTCTTCATTAGATATTCGGGGCAACGGAGTTCCCCCAAGATTATCTCAGCATCCACCCCAACACTAAGTAATCATTAACTCCGTTGCTTCATTATCTATTCTACCACAAAACTCATAACTATTAAAGCGTAAACATAACTCTTTCGTGAAAACTTTATCTTTTTTTCTATCTATAGATTTTACCCAATGACCAATTCTTCTTTATAAACAATGTAAGAACCAAGTCACGGCCAATAAATCTGCCACACCACCAGGACTGACATTTTGTAAAATGAATTCCTTATCTAAATCCTCACATTTCTTTCTACCCTCATCCGTCTCCATACCGCCTGCCTGGATCACCATCTGTGCCTGCTCACGCACCCATACTCTCATCTTATCAGGATGGTGACGGTGCATGACGGTAGTATCATCTACACAAGTCATGAGCACCAACAACGTGTATATCAACGCATCATTGACTGACGACCCTTTGCCCAAAGCCTCACGTAAGGCTGGTAAAGCCTTATCTTTTACTGCTGGCAATCCTGCTGCCAGTTCTCCCCGAATACCCGTAATTCCATAGGTAATATATAAACGTTCACCTGCAGTTAGCTGCTCTAAACTCTTATGTACAGCCCCTGCCAACTCTCTTTCTACAATCCCCGCTACCATAAGAGATGCATTTCTCAAAACAGCTTCTGCTGTCACTGGCAATGAACGTCTCTGGAGCCACCCTGCTATCCCAGCCATAATTCCGAGTAAGAAAATCAGTCCTTTTTGCGTGTTAACCCCTTTAGTAGCGGCTAACATAGCTTGTTCTCCCTCTAAACCGATAATCCTGAGTACGGGCAGCAACTCTTCCACATCTCCCTCATGGAGAATGCCAGCCTGAGCACAGCGATTCATAGAACCACTAAGGGCCGCGGAACTTGCCATAAAGCTATAAAAATCCATATCTTGGTGAGCACCGCTATTGACGCGGTCCACCAAACCTGGCGAAGGAGTACATGTCACTTCATATAACATAGCTTCAATGGCCAAAGCCCCAATCTTTTCTGCAGCAGGGCTGATAAACCTCGATTCATGTGCCTTAAATCCGTTCAACAACTTTCTCACAACACCTAGTAAGTCTTCCTGACTATGAAGCCCTTTTCTTCTACATAATATAAACTCCCCACCACAGACAAAACAACCCCGCCCTTTGCCCTCGTCGCGCCGGGATAGTAGTATACCCGTTCTGTCGAATACATCTATGTCCAGCAGTCGCGAGAAAGAATGGGTCTCTTCTATCTTCATTGCTGCTTGTTTCACTAACCAGCCTTCATTATCAATTGCTAGTAAAGCCTCTGGCCCTGTTAATACATTAACATGTTCCTCTGCCAATACCGCAAACTGCTTTTTAACTTCTTGTACTGCATAATCCCTAAGTCGTCTAAGAATAGGAGTATCTTTTAATGCCCCTGGCATATTAATCGTAATGCTAACAACTACTGCTTTATGCTTTTCTTTGAATTCTTGTTGTCTTGTAGCCCTAGCTTCTTTTGCTGCTAAGACATCTTCCAATGTAAGCTCTTTAGTCATATTAACACTCCATTTTACGAACTACTTCTTCTGCACGGAGGAGAGGATTTCTACTACTTTGTGAATTAAGGATTTATTCAAATATTGACGATTTTTGCAGGTGAGAATATAATGATGCAATCGATTATCAGGAAATAATATAGGTACACTACTGTTATGAACCTTCACATGCACCGCTTGATTCGTAAATAAAACAATGCCTTCCACCCAGACGTTAATACCTTGCTCTTTCAAGAATTTAGATAGTTTATACACTTGTCCTTTTACCTGCTTAATAGGATTCGACATTTTCTTTGAGTATTTTCCGCCGCCTCGTCCTACTTTATGCTGCATCCACTCTGCATCTTGTGCATCCCCCACGATATGACCATTGTGGTTTTTCACTTCTACTACATATACACCTTTCATGCCTACAATAATCAAATCTGTTTCTTGACTATAATTTTGATAAGAAATATTTACATTGGTAAATACATGATAATCATCAGGAAGATTTAGCGCTTCTACTAAGCCCATATTCTCCCCTTTGGCACCAAAACGAAAAATGACACCTCGCCTGATATAATAACTAGATAAAACAATAAATAAGATAAGAGGGGTCAGATAATACCAGCTATCTACCTGCAATTTATGCACAAACATTAAGTAAAATGACAAAACTACTAGGACTAACATTAGTATTCCCGCAATTAAACTACGAGTAGCTTTGCGACTTAGATTGTTTCTACCTTTATAAAATTGAGCCATACCTTTTACTCCCTTGCTTTCTAACCGGCTATCTTTGGCCTTATTGTCTTTATTGTACAAGATTTCTTTCAGCCAAGATACTAAATTCTGTTTAGACACAAAAAAACCTCCACAAATAGGAGGTTTTTTTCTTTTAGCATGATTTTATTCGATAATATCTTTTTCTTACTTCCTATCTAAATGATCCGCAATACGTCTCAATGATTTTGCAATATGATATAGCAGATAGAAGAAACCACCTGTTGCAACAACATGAGCTACACCAAAGGCGACACCAACTACAGGATTTCCATGCATCATAATTCTCTCCTCCAAATTTAGGATATCTTTATTATCACATGTATCTATGACAAAACGATGACAATGAAAAGACTGTCAGCAGCATCTATGAACAAAAATGTTATTTTAAAAGGTGTAACGCAAACCTAGTTTAAATTTACTATCTTCTACATTATAACCCAAGGCAACACCGATATACTTACCATCCTTGCTCATTTTTTTGCTAATATCAGCACTAATTTCTTGCAGTTTCAAATTTCCATGTATTGTCTTTGACCAATCTGGATATATTGTTACGCCACGCACTATTTTTTTATAAGCATATACATTATATTGGTTTAGGGTAATTTGTGTATCTGGTGACAATTTTTCTATTTCTTTACTATCCAGCTTTTTATCTGGTTCATTAGGGTTAGTTACTATAGCGAAATCTGCATCACGCTTTTTTCTTTCCACTTCTATAACCTTCAATACTTCTACCGGTACCGTCTTAATAATGGTGTCTGGCGGTTTATTTTTTAAAGCTGCAATTTGTCCTGCTGCCTCCTCTAGTTGAGATTGCAACATATAAATATGAGCCTCCTTAGCTGCTAATGCTACACCACTAGCAGTCTCAGACTGCTTTTGACTTTCATATATGACAGACTTTTTCGTATACTGCTGCCAATAATAATACCCAACCCCGCCCAGCAAGGCCACAACTATCATAACTACTACATAACGTTTTATAACCTCCGTTTTCCATGTATCCATTCTTTTTCACCACCACATAAAATATCCACTCTCAGTTATAGTATGCAACCATTTTTGCAATTGATCAGCACTGGAATAACCTCCATGCCTTGCTTTATAACATTCAAACTCTGTCCAATATTACACCTATTACTATGGTTTTATATTTTATTATTTCAATATTATCCCATTTATAGGATTAAAAGGATTTTCATTGACTTACTGACAACTCAATGATACTATAGGGTTGTTAGTAATTATATAGGGGGCGGATAATGTGAGAATTGCATTAGTAGGATTAGGTAGAACGGGAAAAATTGTGGCAGAATATCTTCTTTCACAAGGTGTGCTCTGCATGGTATTATGTAGGCCAAATAATACTAATGCTAATAAGGATATTGGCGAATTACTCAATCGCAAAGATACGGGCATTGTAGTGGAAACAAGCGATCATTTAGAACGAAAGCTATTTCAATACAAACCAGATATTCTTATCGATTTCTCATGTTCGAGTTTTTTAACCGATAATATTCATATCATCGAAAAATGTGGTGTAAGTGTGATTACAGCAGTAACTGGCTACGATTCAGCAGAATTGGAGAAGATAAAAAATGTAGCACAAAAAGGTAATATCGGGGTTGTTGTGGCTCCCAATATCACTTATGGTGTTAATATATTAATGATGATGACCGAAATTGCAGCAGAATTAATGAATGACTATGATTTTGAAATTTATGAAGAACACCATAAACATAAAAAAGACAGTCCTTCAGGAACTGCTAAAAAAATTGCTATCAAAATACAAGAAAACTTAAATCGCAGTGAGAAAATCCCCACACATGCCGTTCGAGCTGGCGGCATTGTCGGTAAGCATAAAGTCATGATTTGTGGCGAATTTGATTCCATTGAAATATCTCATCAATCTTACTCTAGAAAAGCATTTGCCGAAGGTGCTTATAAAGTATCCCAGTTTCTTATGGGAAAAACGGGTTTTTATGAAATGAGCGACGTTTTTGAACACGAACGAGAAAATAGAAGGCGTATTCTTGCTCTAAACAAAAGAATGGAAGATGTCAGTATTTTGAACTTAGCGTAGAAAATCTGTTATAATATATATGTATACTACAACTCTACCTATGGAGGTGATCATATGGGAAAAGGATCTCCTAAAGTTACTTATAAGAACATTAAGACTGCAGTGAAAAGCACACAGTTCTTCGTTGACAAAAATGCGCCGAAAAAGCCAACAAAAAAATAAGATCTATAAACGCCTATCTTTTCTATGCAGCCATTGATTAAAAAGCTCCTGTAAGAATTCCTACAGGAGCTTTTTGCAATCTAGTCAGAATACTAGTCCTTATCAGTAAAGATCTAGGCAACTCTATCTTTTTGTTAAAAAGCCTTTCTTTCACCCCAGTCACCACCGCTACATATGGTATCCGTTAATTGTTTATCTTAGAAGAAGGAATGGCTGCTGAAGAAATCCCCTAACAAGAAGTCTATTTGTGGATTGCCGTGTTTTCGGGAGTCATGTTACAGCCCTTAACTCAGCATCCTTATTCTCATGAAGTTTTACCGGACATCAGACTCTTAAAAATAGCGTGATGGAAATTGTGCGTAAGTTACTTGAGGAAAAGGTATAATAATAGCTACTATTTCTATAAGACGTCATTATAGGATGAGGAGGTAAAAAAATGCTGAGACCTTTGTTAAGAGTTCTACTCGTTTGGCTTTTTAAAGCGAAAGTAATTGGTTTTGAGCAAATGCGCTTTGCTGGTCCCACAATTATACTACCTAATCATGTATCCTTCTTAGATGCCGTGTTCTTATATGCCTACTTGCCTAAGAATGTTGTCTATGTAATTAATACGGATATAGCAGATAAACTGCATTTTTATCTCCAATTTATTAATCACATCAAAATAGATACTCTCAATCCTTACTCGCTAAAAAAGATAATCAGTGAATTAAAAGCAGGAAAACCCTTGGTCATCTTTCCAGAAGGCCGCATTACCCGAACAGGAAATCTTATGAAAATTTATAGCGGCATCGGCTTTATTGCCTTCCGGACGAATGCAGCTATTTATCCAGTCACGTTCTTGGGATTGCAATACTCAAAATTCTCTCGCATAAAAGATAAGGTTCAAACGAAATGGTTCCCAGAAGTATCCATGTATGCTGATGAAGTGGTCCATCTTGAATCTAGCGGAAACAAAAGCATAAAGCTTCAGAAACGAGAAATTGGCGATAAAATTCGTACCATCATGGAAAACACTATGTTCAAGGCCAAGAACTATGGCCACTCAGAAATTAATTTATTTAATGAGTTATTACGAGCAGGCAAAACCCATGGTATCAACAAGGTGATGGCAGAAGATCTTGGCGGAAAGACTACTTATCGCAAAACGATTATTGGCAGCTATATCTTAGGAGACAAATTAAAGGAAACTCTCGCTCAAGAAGAAAGAGTTGGAGTATTATTACCTAATTCTATCGGTCATGTAGTCACTTTGTTTGCCCTGTTTTACCTGAATAAGACTCCTGCTATTTTAAATTTTAGTGCAGGAGTACAAAATAATCTTGACTGCGGTGAAACTGCCGAAATCAAGACTATACTTACATCTCGCGTATTTGTAGAAAAGGCTAATTTCCAATCCTATATCAGCCAACTAGCCGAGAAGTTTCGAATCGTTTATCTTGAAGATTTGAAAAATACAATTTCCAATACTGATAAAGCCGTAGGATTGATAAAGTATCTGGTAAAGAAAGAAGCCTCTCATCATGGCCGCAGGCAATTGATACTATTTACTAGCGGTAGTGAAAGCAAACCTAAAGGTGTGTTGTTACCCCATTCTAGTATTTTATCTAACATTCATCAGATATCTTGCGTTATTGATTATACTCACCGAGATAAAATGTTAAATGTTCTGCCGATGTTCCATTCTTTTGGTCTAACTGCTGGAACGCTGTTACCGATCCTGGAAGGGATTGAAGTCTTTTTGTATCCTAGTCCCCTACATTATAAAATCATACCTGAAGTTGCCTATGACCGGAATATTACAATCCTTTTAGGAACTCCAACCTTTCTTATGGGATACGGACGATCTGCGCATAACTATGACTTTTATAATGTACGGTTTGTTTTGGCTGGCGGGGAAAAATTAAAAGACGACGTTCGAAACCTTTGGCATGAAAAGTTCGGCATACGTCTCTTTGAAGGCTATGGAACAACGGAGATGTCACCTGTACTTAGTTTAAATACTCCTATGTTTAATCGCCGTGATACGGTAGGTAAATTTCTACCAGGTATTGAGTGGCGAATGGAATTCGTAGAAGGCATTGAGGAAGGGGGAAATCTCTTCGTAAAAGGGCCGAATATCATGGAGGGCTACCTATTGCATGGCAAAGGTTTTGTCCCCGTACAAGAGTGGTATAATTGCGGTGATGTTGTTGCGGTAGATACAGATGGATATATTACCATAAAATCCCGTTTAAAACGGTTCGCAAAGATTTCCGGCGAGATGATCAGTCTCGATGTGGTAGAAAAAGTCGCTGAAGGGTGTTTCGCCACGGATAAAAACGCAGCAGTAAATATCTCCGATACGAAGAAGGGGGAGAAAATAATCCTATATACCCTTCACAAAGAAGCCACAAAGCAGCAATTGCGAGAATATATCAGTCAGAGCGGCCAAAGCATGCTAGCTATGCCCACGACCTTACGTATTGTAGATACATTGCCTTTACTGGGAAGCGGCAAGATTGACTATGTAGCATTAAAAACAATCGCTGCAAAGGAGATGGAAAACGGTGTATCCTAAACTTTCGCCGTTACATGCCTTATTCTTAGCCCAGTTTTTATCTGCCTTCGTTGATAATATGCTCTTATTCATTGCCCTAGGAATTATCATCAGAGATGGTTACCCAGGCTACTACTTGCCTTTAGTACAAAGTACTTTTTTGTTTTCCTATATTATCTTATCCCCTTGGGTTGGAAGATTTGCTGATAAGAAAGCGAAATCCCTTGTTCTAATGATTGGAAACGTCATAAAGATGCTAGGAGTACTTCTTTTGCTAGGGAAATGTGATCCGGCTTTGAGTTACGGCGTAGTGGGCATTGGGGCCGTCATTTACAGCCCGGCCAAATATGGTATCTTGCCCTTTTTGGCAAGAGGAGAAGAGCCCTTGCTACGAGCCAATTCCAGCCTAGAAAGTTATACCATTGTGGCAATTCTTACGGGGTCAGTAGCAGGCGGTTATTTATCCGATATCTCTATTTCTTTCTCCTTGTTAGTTTGTATTGTACTTTATGGACTATCCATTGGGGTGAATACGTTAATACCGAAAGATCCTGGCAATAGAGGAATTCAATATAGCAACGCTATAAAAGAATTTGCCCGCGATACCACAACCTTGTTTCAGAATAAGCAAAGCCACTATTCCCTCATTGGTACGGGGTCTTTCTGGATGGCATCTGCTGTCCTCAGAATGATCATCTTTGCTTGGGTGCCCCTTACCCTTGGCATTAGCAGTCGAATGGACATCAGCATGATTATAGCCGTTACAGGCATTGGCATCGCCATTGGCGCGGTCATCACCCCCTATCTAATTACAGTAAGAGAATATCAGCGAACCGCATGGTATGGTTTGGGTATGGGTATGGGTATCATGGCATTCTTATTTATCAAAACCTTACCTGTCGCTATTATCTTTTTACTTTTAGTTGGTTGTATGGGAGGCATTTTTATCGTTCCCATGAATGCTTGCTTGCAAAATGTTGGCCATAATACCCTAGGAGCAGGCAAAGCCATTGCCATTCAGAATTTTGTAGAGAATAGTTTCATGTTCTTAGGCGTAGGAGCTTATACTCTCGCCTTAAAATCAGGAGTCTCCATATATACTTCACTGGCTGCTGCTGGCATGGGCTTACTAGCCTTTGTTGCCTATCTGATACTGCTAACCAATAAAGGAAAAAAAAATTAATATGATTGTGGCTACTATTTTGGGGCATAATAGCAAGTGTAGAAAAGTAGATCATAGAAGAAGCAGGAGATCTCCATGACAAATGATAAAGCAACATTACTCAAAATAAGCGCACTTTTCATAGCTATCCAGCTAGTATTCATTTTTGAGTTGGCTAGATCGGGACAACCTAGCTATGCGCGAAGCGTTATGACAACCACGTTCCTGTGGGCTATGTACACGTTCCTAGAGGCGAGATACGGCTTCTACATGAATACCTATGTTAGAACCATAGTAATGATCTCCTTACTGATGGATAGTTTCTTTGGCTGCTATTTAGACCTTTATACAAAATCGTTCACCTTTGATAAAATGTTGCACGTTTTTGGCTCCTATTCATTCTCACTATTTGCCTATATTTTAGTTGTTCAATTACTTAAATTTCCTGTAAACCGTCCATTTAAATTTATACTAATTGTATCCCTCGGACTTAGTCTGGGAGGATTTTATGAGATTCTAGAATTTTTTACAGATATGTTTTCCTCTCCGACCCCAATTAGTCAACCAAGTCTGCTAGATACGGATCTTGATTTGCTAGGAGATCTTATTGGAGCAATTATCGCTGCCCTTCATGGAACTTATAGATTTTTTGTAAATCTGCACTTTTGATTATCCTATTAGAAAGCTAATGACCTTGCATAAATTTGGAAGTTTTTACTGCCTTCTTATATAGTGACGACCATTCGTTTATATGATAAAATAATGATTATGTAAACTATGTTGCAATATAGAAAGGATTGGGGATTATGCATCCATTACGGAAGGGCCTGTTGTTTCTGGATCTATTAACTATTCCTGCAACACTCATTAAAGTTTTCCGTTCTAGAGCTATTAGTTTTAACCAGTTACAAAAAGGCATTGAAGTTAAATCTGATGAAATCGCTAAAAGCTTTCAAGTGTCACAGGTGTGCAATCATTCCATAGAAAGATATGAAAGCTACTAGAAATCAAAGAGCTCCTCACTTAATTAGAGTGAACCTTGCAGAAAATTTAATACAAAAGTACACAATTTGGTTACGCTAAAGCTATCAAATTTGTGTACTTTTTCTAGTTTAATTTCCAGTATACTTTTTCATTTGTTGAATCACGAAGAGATCAAAAAGCTGCTTCCTAACGTTGCAAATGCATTTAGGATCTTCTCTTTGACTTCACTTAGAATTACATACAAAATAAGCTGCCCTGATAGTTAATCGGGGCAGCTTCATACAGCATAGCTAGTTCAGTATTTATTTTACTTTGTTGCTTCAACTTTGTCTAGATAATCCTCTAGCGCTTTATTAATAATCTTTGTAATTGAAATTTCTGACGCAACACTATATTCTTTGAGTCTATCGGAAAGAGATTTTTCAACTCGGGTATTGTAGGACACCATAACCTTACTTGCCATGTTAATTCACTCCTATGTCTTATTATTTTTATATTACACCACAACTATATCTTTTTAGCAAGTTTTATCCATATTGTCTTGGAAGTAGCTATTTTATTTATACCAACGTTTGAAAAGCAGCTATATGCCTAGAAACACATACTACACCTACGCAATGATTTCTTTAGATATAAATTTTGCAGTAAAGGCAACCGCACGCTTACTTATGCTTTCGCAAAGATGTGGCGGATTCTCTGGGGTAAACCCTTGCGACCTTAGCTCTTTGCATAATACGCTACCAAATTCAGCTTGAAAACCACTGGAAAACTCATGACCTAACTTAGTAATGCCTTGCGGCTCAACACCTTTTTTCTGGGCATAAACGCCAATGAACATCAGTGCCCCCTCAACTAGCCCACATTGTGAGCCATATCTGCCTGCATTCAGCCCATATGCAGCCTCGATAACTTGGGGATGAAGCTCACAGTGAAATATTTCAGACAGAACTTTCAAGGTGGTAATTGTACAACTTAGGTCTTCGTCCCAGTAGTAAGCATGGACTCTAGAATTAATTAATTCATTAACAATCACTTGAACAGCAGGGCCAACCATGACTTCATAACCGCACCTATTTGGATGTACACCGTCACAGTGCATTCCTTCTTTTATCTTTAGACCGCTATCATCCACCATAGCCTTATGAAAATCAATGATTTCAACATTCCTATCTTTGGTATATTGGCGAATTTCTTCACGATATTGCCCTAGTAACTTCTCTTCCATTACGTCATTGCAAGGTATCGGTAAGCCAATAATTGGTATGATAGTGTTCTTTAAAGCTAACTCCACCATATCGTGAATATTACTAATGACTTGCTGGACAACTATTCCGGCATATGCATCATTAGTGCCACCCATAATGATAACGTGAGAAGGTTTGTACCGTATAACATCACTTTGAAAACGATTTAACATACCACCAGTGGTATCGCCGTTAATACCACTGTTTTTATACTCAATATTGAACTGATTGGCGGCCATGTTCAACCAAGATAACGCCGGTTCATAGGGATAACCGCAGGTGATTGAATCACCGATTCCAACCATTTTTATAGTGCTAT
>JARBUM010000226.1 GCA_029239675.1 Pelosinus sp.
CAATGAAAAATTTCCCATACAACAGAAAAGGAGATAATTATAATGCAACAGATAATGGAAACGATTTTTGATCTTAGTTATTTTGCAATAACAATACTGCTGGGTGTTACTATATTAAGAAAAAGCAAAGGAATGCTTCAATACCGATTAATAGGTGGCATGGCACTTTTACTGGTATTTGGAGATGCTTTTCATCTATTGCCTCGAATATATGCCTTGTGGACAACCGGAATGGAAGATAATGCAGCGGCTCTTGGTTTTGGAAAACTAATAACCAGTATTACCATGACAGTATTTTATGTAATATTTTATCATGTTTGGAAAGAAAGATATCGGATAAAAAATAACTTATTCTTAACCTCCAGTATTTATCTATTGGCCATTATTCGCATCGTTCTTTGCCTAATGCCGCAAAATGATTGGCTAAGTTATAATGCACCTCTGGAATGGGGAATATATCGTAATATTCCATTTGCGCTATTAGGACTAATCATTATCGTATTATTTTATGTTGAAGCGAAGAAGAACGTGGATAAGGCTTTTCGTTTTATGTGGTTAGCTATAACGCTGAGCTTTGGTTTTTATATCCCGGTTGTTTTATTTGCAGATACGTTACCTATCATAGGTATGTTGATGCTACCCAAGACCTGTGCTTATGTGTGGATGATTTGGATGGGGTATAAGGGATTAAACGATAAAAAATAGTTACTATAATCTATTCAATAAGTAGGTGTTATTACTTTAGAATTTATCAAGAATTTATCAATTTGATGTTTCTGAGATTTAAAGAAACTATGTTTATATTTAATTATCATAAACTGATGTAGCTGCATACGTATGTTGAAGAAAAGCCTTAAATTTCTATCAGAAATTTAAGGCTTTTCTTCTTTTCTTATATCTTTATTCACCTTTCATCTATCCTTTTAATAAAACGCATGACATTATCAACTGTTAGATACAGATCCTGTCGTGCCCTTTTTTTCGCATCTTTAAATTCTACGGCAACACGGTTGATACTGAATATTCCACTGACACCTTTTTCGTATGCCTCCTCAATCCCATCGCCAATATCACCAACGATTGCAATCAAGGGCACATTCGCCTTTTTTGTACGATTTGCAATACCTATCACAACTTTTCCACGGATGCTTTGTGTATCGATTTTTCCTTCACCACTAAGTACATAATCCACATTAGTGAGCATTTCATCGAACTTAACGGTATCAAGTACTGTTTCTATTCCCATCTGTAGGGAAGAACCCAAGAAAGCGACCATTCCAAAGCCCATGCCACCTGCGGAGCCGGCACCTTTTAAGTTAGCAAGTGATAAATTTAAGTCCTTTTGTACGACTTGATCGATATGTTTTAAGCCAGCATCCAGCTCCTTTACGATATCGGGGGTTGCACCTTTTTGAGGGCCAAATATATAAGCTGCACCAGTTTCACCAAACAACGGATTATCTATATCACACATTGTAATAAGTTCAATATCTTTCAACTCCGGTAAAAGTTTAGAAATATCAACCTTAGCAATATCCTTTAGAGAGCCGCCAACCGGTATAAAAGCGTTGCCTGCAGTATCGGTAAAAATGATACCAAGAGCTGCTGCTGCACCTGTTCCAGCATCATTCGTACAGCTACCACCAAGTCCCATAATAATTTTGCTACATCCCCGGTGAATGGCATCCATTATCAATTGACCAACACCGTACGTAGTTGTTTTACTTGGATCGGGATTGTGCTCAACGAGAGGCAAACCCGCACAGGCAGCCATTTCAATAACTGCTGTCTTGCCTTGATCAATTACGCCATAGAAGGCTTCCATATCTTCGAAATAAGGTCCTTTTACGGTAACTGTTACCTTTTCGCCACCCATTGCTTTTAAAAATGCATCTACGCTTCCTTCTCCACCGTCAGCTACAGGGATGGAAATAACTTCAGCATCAGGATAGTTATTAATTATTGCATCTTCCATAATCGAGCATATTTCCCCAGAACTCATGGTTCCCTTAAACGAATCGGGGATTAAAAGAAACTTTCTCATGGATTTTCCTCCTTTTTTACGAATGGGACGGTAAGTTACACCGTCCCATCTTGGTTATTCATGTCAAGTAATTGATTGTCAATTGTATATATATTATGTAAGCTCTTTTAACGGAATATTAGACTTAGTAAGAAAATTTCTACGATGGAAGCCAATCCGAGAACAAGAGTCATAACAGTTTGTGTTTTATAACCTTTTTCAGGTGTCATTCCACCAAAGTTAGTTACAACCCAGAAATAGCTGTCGTTAGCATGGGATACGGTCATAGCACCAGCACCAATAGCCATAACAGTAAGAGCTGCTAAAATTGGTGAGTTAAGTCCAAGAACAGGCAACATAGGTGCCAGGATACCAGCCGTTGTTGTGATAGCCACAGTAGAAGATCCTTGTGCTGTTTTTAAAATAGCAGCTAATAAGAACGGGAAGAAGATACCAATTGCCTGGAACACAGTTGCATTATCTGTGATAAAGCCTACGAGTCCGGATACACTAATTACCTTTCCTAATACTCCGCCTGCCGCTGTTACAAATAAAATTGGTCCAACAACCTTTAAGGTTTCATTTGTCATTGCATTAAAATCTTTCATTTTACCAGTGGAATAAAGAGTTAATACACCAAAAATAGTACCTACAGCTAAAGCGATGATCGGTGTTCCAGTAAAGGAAAGAATCGATGCAGCAGTACCTGTCATTTTTGCCATAGCTGCTACGGAGGATATACCCATTAATAAGATCGGTACAACAATCGGTGAAAGCGACATAAATCCATTGGGTAGTTTGCCATAACTTTTCACTAATTCCTCATAGGATTGAGAAATTTCACCATTGCCTGAGCCTGCTTCATCATCGGATTTTACTCTCTTGCCAATAAATTTTGCATAGAAGAGTCCGGCAATGAGAGGAAAAATAGAACAAAGAGCACCTAAACCAATAACTAAAAGAAGATTATCACCAATACCCAGGGTGTTTGCAGCTGCTATTGGGCCCGGAGTAGGGGGTATCATAACATGTGAGATATATAAACCTGCTGATAAAGCAACAGTCATAGCAACACTTGAGGTCATTGTTCTTTTAACCATTGCCTTGCGGATTGGATTAAGTATAACAAATCCGCTGTCACAGAATACCGGAATAGATACAACCCAACCCATAAGTAATACAGCTAGTTCAGGGCGTTTCTTACCAACCAATTTTACAACCATATCGGCTAGCTTAAGAGCAGCACCTGTCTTTTCTAGAATAGTACCGATTAAGGCACCAAGTATGATTACAATACCTATACTTGTAAATGTACCA
>JARBUM010000063.1 GCA_029239675.1 Pelosinus sp.
AATATGGCAGTCGTAAAATACATCGACGCTTGGGGTGTCATTGATTTATCTGGTAATTATGTGATTCCTGCTAAATCGAGCTATGAAGAAATGACCGTTATCAATCACGATTTTATCGGCATTAAAGTAAATGGAAAATGGGGCTTTGTAAATAAAGAGGGACGCACTATTGTTGAACCGCAATATGATACAATAAGTTCTATTTCTTCCTTAAAATAATAATTTCACTATTACTATGGACAGGTAGGCCGCGGGTCAGCGATAAGCACCCATCTGCGTCGTTGCAGCAAGGTGCTGCTCGTCGACGTACAAAAGTACGACTCCTTCACAACTCCTTACTGCGCCTAGCATCTGCGTACTTCTCACCAACCGGCGGTCTATCTTCGTACTAGTTTATAAGTGGAGCGGATTTAGATATTATCTAAATCATCGACATAAATATTCTTATTTTGGCGACAGTCTGATCCCAGCCTTTAATAGGCTGGGATTTCATACATTCTTTTATAGTTGCAAAAAAGCTGACATTTTGTTACAATGAATTCATCTAATAGAGATAATCATTATCTCTGCGCTTAAAATTGAATAAATTGAAATATCTTCAGGGCAGGGTTAAATTCCCGACCGGTGGTAAGCAGAGTTTCTGTAAGCCCACGAGCCGCAAGGCAGATTTGGTGTGATTCCAAAGCCGACAGTATAGTCTGGATGTAAGAAGAGAAGTAAGTCCATACAATGCGATTTAGTAAGCTCGCATATGCATGCGTTTACAAATCATTAGATTCCCGAAGAGATTTCGGGAATTTTTTAGTTTTAAGGTGTGATGATATTTTTAGGGGGAATAGACATGGTTTCTACCAATACACGATATATTACTAAAATCGGAATGTTATCAGCAATTGCTGTGATCTTAATGTTTTTTGAAGTACCTTTACCAATGATGCCTATTTTTTTGAAATTGGATGTCAGCGAATTGCCTGCGATTATTGGAGCCTTTGTGTTCGGTCCTATGGCAGGTGTGGCGATTGAATTTATTAAAAATCTGCTACATGCTACAAATACGCAAACAATGGGAATTGGGGAAGTTGCTAATTTTCTAGTGGGAGTGGCATTTGTTCTGCCAGCAGGCTATTTGTATCAAAGCTATCATAGTCACAAGGGAGCTGTCATTGCCCTCGTTGTTGGAACCTTTTCCATGATGTTTTTGGCGTCAGTGCTTAATTATTTTATATTGCTGCCCGTATATCAGGCAGTACTACATTTTCCACTAGAACAAATCATTCATATGGGTACAATCGCAAATCCTCAGATTGTTGATTTAAAATCTTTTATTGCCTTAGCAATTGCACCTTTTAACATGATAAAAGGAATTGTCATGTCTCTTCTGACTTTGATGATTTATAGAAAACTATGCGGTGTATTATGCGAAAGATAAGTTAGAATTTAATTCTTAAGTAAAAACAGTAAAAGACTACTCAGTTTTAGTGAGTAATCTTTTACTGTTTTTTTACACTTTGCTGATTGATTTTTATAATTGTTTAGGACCAGGGAGTGTGAATCCTCTGCCTAAAACTTCTACGGCATCTTGAACGATCATAAAAGCATTGGGATCTACATCTTGGATAAGAAGCTTGATCTGGCCAATTTGGGTTAGGCTGACAACGACGAAGATCACTTGTTTTTCTTGGCGGGTAAAGGCACCTTTTCCACTGAGAATTGTAGCACCTCTGCCTACTTCTTTTAAGATGACTTCAATGATTTCATCGGTTTTATAAGAAACAATATGCAAGGTTTTCTTACGATTAAATCCTTCCACGACATTGTCCGTAATATTTGCGCCAATAAACATGGAGATAAGGGTGAGTATGGCTAGTTTAATGCCAAAGAGAATAGCAGCGACCAGCATAATCAGGCAATTAATCGAAAAGGAAGTAATACCTACATTGAGAGAGTAGTATTTTTTTAGGATGCTGGAAATGACATCAAGTCCGCCGCCGCTGCCATTGGCTCTAAATATAAGGCCGGAGCCAATGCCTGTCACAATACCACCCGTGATCGCAGAGAGAATTGGATCATCGACGATCATAAAGGTTGATAAATAGCCTGTTGCGTCTACGAATAGAGAAAAGAGTACTGCCCCATAGACGGTTTTAAAAAAATATTCTCTGCCAATGAGCCGATAAGCAGCATAGAAGAGGGGGAGGTTCATTACTAGCATTTGTAAACCAATAGGCCAGCTGACTAGATAATAAATGATAATCGCTATCCCGCTCACCCCACCGCTTAGCAGGTGGTGGGGGACGAGAAAGCTATTAATGGCAACAGCGCTTATCAAACAGCCAATGCCGACGGAAAGATACTGATAAATTTTGTGACGCATATAGTTCTTCCTCCTAGTATGAAATGAAAGGCATAAGGTTTAGCTTTAAAGTTTATCGACAAGTTTTTGGATAAAAGGATATTGATAGGATTCTCCCTGTAAAGCCTTGCTTGCTGCAATAATAGAGGTTACTAGCAGAATGATCCAGACAATCGCTACGACAGGCAGCAGGAAGACACCAATGACTAACATACACAAGAAACCAGCAAAGAAGGATGCAGCTAATATAGCTAAATGAGCAACAAGAGCCTGTTTAGAATGTTCATAGACAAAATCATCATCCTTTTTTAATAGAAAAATGATCAATGGAGCAATAATAAAGCCTAATCCACCTAAAAAATAAGATATGTGAGCTAAAATGGCTAAGAGTTTTTGTTCTCCGGTTATTCCGTTCATAAAAACACCTCCTGAGTATATTCTATAGTAGGTTTGATTGTTTGTATATTTTATTCCAAAATTTTTACTTAGGTGTACTTGAAAATGAAGCGTAATTATATAAGGTAAAAAGGATGGATCTGCTATTTAAGTTTTTGTACTTTTGTTATGCTATGTGTTATGATCAAAATAATTGAGATTGTGCAGTAACCTTTAGGTGGTATCTGTGATGAACCATACTGTAAAAAGGAACTTGTCACTATAGTATGCCACAACTTTATATTAAATTATATCCGCTTAGATTTTTTTATGGACTGAGACGGAAGGATGCAGGGAAAAAGTATGCCTTTCGGACAAGTTTCGGAGGGTTTTTATATTTTGTAGGTAGGTGGGGAAGACATGAACATGCAAAAGTCAAAAATAGGTATTGTGGGAGCTGGAAAAGTAGGAAGCGTGTTGGCGCGAGGTTTATTTGCTAAAGGCTACCAATTAACCGGAATTGCGAGTCATACTCTGGGATCGGCAAGTCAGCTGGGAAAAGAATTAGGAGTAACCACGACGATAAGAGCTGCAGATCTTATGCAGGATACTGAGGTCTTATTCATTACAACACCTGATCGCTGCATTGGGGAAGTCGTAGCAGAAATAGCGAAAGACAATGGTTTTAAACCAGGACAAATGGTATTTCATACTTCAGGCTGTTTACCAGTAGAAATATTAGAGCCAGCAAAAAAACAAGGAGCATGGATAGGCTGTATGCATCCATTACAGTCTTTTTCCAATAGAGAGTCTACGGGTGAAAGGTTGGCAGGCATATATTTTGCTTTAACCGGACAGACGGAGGTCATACAGGAAGCCGAAAAGATAGTGAAGGACCTAGGCGGAATAAGCTTTCAGCTTTTAGATGCGGATAAACCCCTTTATCATGGGGCTGCTTGCATTGTATCAAATTATACAGTTTCCTTGATGCATTGGGCAAGTCAGCTGTATGGCAGATTTGGTTTGTCTTCTGAGGAAGCTTTAGCCGCGTTATTGCCATTGCTAGCGGGAACCGTGCAGAACATAAAAGAAATGGGAGCTGTTCGAGGACTGACTGGCCCGATTAGCCGAGGAGATGGTATCACGGTAAAGGCTCATATAGAGGCTTTTGAAAATGAAGTAGATAAAAATTTATATAGGATGCTGGGACTATATACTTTAGGAATCGCCTTGGAAAAAGGTACGGTTGACGAAAAACAAGCTGCGGATGTAGAGCAAATATTAAGAAATGATAACAAGAAGGATAGAAGATAAGTGGCAATGGTAAGATTGCAGTGACAGTGATTCAGTAGTGAAAATAGAGGGGGGCAAAAATTTGCAAGGGGCGGTGTGCAGTGCTTAAAAAAATCAAATTATACTGTATACACAATAAAACTGTAGCGACGGCTACAGTTTTATTTTTCATATATAAAGTATAATTTAAGAAAGTTGCATCCTAATATATCCTAATCTGCAATAATATACTTGGGTTTACAAATTGTTCTTAGGATGTGAAAGATATGTATCAAAATTTATTTATTGAAGATCAGCAAGCTTTGATGCGAGAGTATTTTCTGAATGATTTATCGAAATATGGTGTAGTAAAGAAATACAATAGAAAACAGTTTATTGCTGCCGATTTTTATGATTTATCAATTGGAATCGTTGTCGAAGGACAAGTTATAGTAAGTATTGTTAGTTCAAAAGGACAAGAAAAAATATTATACACACTTCTTCCTGGTGAATGTTTTGGGGAAATGAATTTGTTTTCTAATAGTTTTTTTAACTATGTAATTAGAGTAAAAAAAGATGCGACAATTTCCTTTATTGGCAAGGAAGCTTTTTCTGATTTCGCGCAAAAAGATCTAAAAGTATATCAATATTTTATGAACGTAATGATCATAAAATTTAGAATTGTCTTGCTCCAAATGGTCAGTAATGTGTTTAATAATTCTACGGGCAAAGTAGCGGATACGTTAATTAGGCTTATTTCAACATCGAATTCCTTGCAAATAGAGAAAACAAACAATATGGTTGTGGTTCCTTTTACCCAAGGTGAATTGGCCAATATTGTTGGTTGTTCTAGAATTACGGTTACTCGAATATTAAATCAGTTCATAGACCAAGATTTGATTAGTATGAGTAACAAAAAAATTGTGATAAAAAATTTTGATGGGTTGCTGGAACAAATTATCCATGTGTAATAGTTTGTGATTAACTTAACGGCGTCATTAAGGGGGCATATTTCAATAATGGAATATGCCCCCTTAATGTTTTTTGGAAAATGTTTGATTAGAAGAAGTTAATACAGACAATTAATTTAGTACTAACTATAGTTTTTAGGCGTAAATCTTTCTACCACAAATCGATTTGTAAAGCTATAGGTTTTAAGTATAAACATGCAGCTTGCTGCTAGGCAGGCAAGTATAAAAATTAGCGGCCAAACCGCACGTAACCCCGCAAAATTTATATAAATCCCCATTACCGAAGTTCCTAAAACCTCCCCTAGTGTATAAGCTAATTGCCAAAGCGAACTAAATCTTGCGCGAAAATTTTCTGGACTGTTATTCGCGATAAAAACCCCCGAATTAGTAGCAGATAAGATTTCACCAATCGTCCATAATACGGTCGAAAAAACAAACTGCCCCAAAAAGTGCAATTGTCCAATCATACCAAATCCGACGGCGTAAAATATCCCTGCCAGTATCATATTGGTAAGACTTTGATACTTTTTAGTTATAGAAATAATTAGAAATGACAGCAAAATTACAGTTGACGCATTGATACTCATTAAAAATCCGGATACCTCAGCGCCTTTTTGGGTAAACACTTCGTTTAGCATCATGGGCAAGGAGAACCTGCATTGCGTATAAATAAAGCTATATAGCATAAAAATAAATAAAAACACAACTAACTTTGGTCTTTTCAACAGAACCTGTAAAGTAGAGCCGGTCTCAGCCTTTTCAAGAGACGTATTTTTAATAGCTCCTGCAATTGGCTTTGTTTCCTTGATAAACCTGTAAAAAACAGCGACTGCCAAAAAGGATGTCAATGCATCTCCGATAAATAACAGCGGCAAAAAATTGTTAAATAAAAAGCCGGCGGCAAGAGGTCCTATTGCCACACCAACGTTAATCCCCAAATAATTTAAAGACATTCCTGCCTGCCGTTTATCTGGCGGCAATAAATCTACCATAATCGCAGAAATAGACGGTCTTATCAAGCCGTTAAAAAACGAAGAAAGTATCAAGAGAACACAAACTATCAGAGGCATTGTAATAAAGCCGCAAATCAACATAAAACAGGCTGCCAGCGTTTGTCCTAGCAAATACGTCTTTTTCCGACCGTTCCGATCAGCTAATTTCCCCCCTAAAAATATAGCGATAACTGTACTTAAGGAGGATGTCATTACGATAATGCCAGTTTCAGCAAAAGAAAATCCCAATTTCTGTGTAAGCAGTAAGGTTAAAAAAGGCATTACAAATTCGCCAAGGCGATTAATAACTTGAATGCAAAACAAGGTATAAATGCTTGGTGGAAGTCCCTGATAGCTAGCAAAGAAATTCATAGTAAGACCTCCTTATTCGGTCCTAAAAAGAGTAAAGTAGCAAGACTATACCACGAGAAAAGTTCCATGTCAATATTATTCTTTATTGTATATAATTTGAATAAGAAACAAAAAAAGGTTGTCACATGAATGATATATCATCATATTGATAGTGGCAAATCCTTATAGCGCTTATAAGCTCAATTGCTAGAAAATTTTAAAATGGGTTTCAGTGCAAAAGTAAAATTATAATGTATACATTATAAAACTGTAGCAATGGCTACAGTTTTATTTTTCATAGATAAAGTATAATTTAGAAAAGTTGCATCCTAATCTACCCTAATCTACAACAATATACCTAAGTTTACAAATTATTCTTAGGATATGGCAGATAGGTACCAAAATTCATTTTTTTATAGCATTTTTCATGATGTAATTTAGAGTAAAAAAAGATGTAGTAATTTCGTTTATTAGCAAAGAAAAATTTTCTGATTTTACCCAAAGAAATCTATAATATATCAAGATTTTGTGAATATAATGATAATAAAATTTAAAATTGTGCTGCTGCAAATGGTCAGTAATGTGTTTAATAATTCTACGGGCAAAGTAGCGGATACTTTAATGTAGAATTACATAGGAGGAATTATGATGGATGAGCGAGTTCTGAAATTAGCTAAAAACCTAATTGGATATTCTGTCAAATTACAACCAAAAGAAAAAATTCTAATTGAAGTATTTGATGATGGCTTGCCATTGGCAAAAGCATTAGTGAAGGAAACTTACCGGGTTGGTGCAATTCCTTTTGTTACAATCAAAAATAATAAGATCTTTCGTGAGTTATTAAGACATGCAACGATTGATCAACTGAAACTGATTGCTCATTGGGAAGCTATGCGCATGGAAAATATGGATGCTTATATTGCTATACGCGCTGCTGAAAATAGTAGTGAATTATCTGATGTTTCTTCAGAGCAAATGGAATTGTACCAGCAATACTGGAATAAACCAGTTCATATGGAAATTCGCATTCCTAAAAAGAAATGGTGTGTGCTGCGTTATCCAAATAACTCTATGGCGCAATTGGCTAATACGAGCACTGAAGCTTTTGAGAACTTTTATTACAATGTATGTAATCTAAACTATGGCAAAATGAATCAAGCAATGGAACCGCTCATTAATTTAATGAAAAAAACAGATAAGGTTCACATTGTGGGACCAGGTACAGACTTGCATTTTTCGATAAAAGCCATTCCACCTGTTAAATGTGCAGGCAGTATGAATATTCCCGATGGAGAGGTGTACACGGCGCCAGTAAAAGATTCTGTTAATGGGCATCTTACTTATAACACACCTTCAATTCATAGTGGCATTACTTATGAAAATATCCAATTTGAGTTTGTTGATGGAAAAATTGTCAAGGCTACTGCTAATTATAATGACAAAATAAATAAAGTACTGGATACGGATGAAGGTGCTCGCTATATTGGTGAATTTGCTTTGGGGGTCAATCCCTACATCACAACTCCCATGAAGGATACGCTATTTGACGAAAAAATTAATGGTAGTTTCCACTTTACACCAGGAAATTCATATCATGATGCCTTTAATGGTAACAGTTCTGCTATACACTGGGACTTGGTATGTATCCAAACACCTGAGTATGGTGGCGGAGAAATATGGTTTGACGATTGCTTGATCCGTAAAGACGGACGTTTTGTTATTCCTGAACTTTATGCTTTAAATCTAGAAAACTTGTTGTGATATATGGACATTCTACCAACATCTTACAAAATTATGAATATTGACTTGATCAGAATACTGAAGGGTCAAAGGCGACCTGCGTATATCGCAGTACCTTTGGCCCTTTTTGCTTACAAAGAAAGGAGGGGGTAGCTAGTCTAACATAGGTTAAAGAAAACAGCTTAATGCAAAAAACTTATTATTTTAGGAGGTTAGTGATGTGTCACTAAAAAAACTTTGTTCACTAATGTTAGCAATCACTATGCTGAGTACATTTGTAATCGGCTGTAGCAGCACGGCAAGTAAGGTCGGCGTCGATAAACCACTTCGGTTTGGTCAATTAGCTGAACCGGAATCGCTGGATCCGCGCTTGGCAACCGGGCAGCCGGAGATGCAATTCCTTCTGCAAATGTATGAAGGCTTAACAACGTATGACGCTAATAATAATGCCGTTCCGGCGGCTGCAGAAAAATGGGATGTTTCTCCAGATGGGCTGACCTATACGTTCCATATTAGAAAAGAAGCAAAATGGTCGAATGGTGATCCCGTAACAGCTCAGGACTTTGAATACGCGTGGAGAACCTTACTTAGCCCGGAACTTGGCAGCCGTTATGCGGAAATGCTGTTCTATGTTAAGAATGGCGAAGCTTATAACTCTGGCAAAGCCAAAGCAGAAGATGTCGGAGTAAAGGCCATTGACGATAATACCCTTGAAGTTACCTTGCAGGAACCAACTCCGTATTTCCCCCAGTTGACTGCCTGCTACTCTTACTTCCCTGTTCATAAAAAAACAGCAGAAGCCGATCCAAACTGGGCGTCAGATCCAAAAACCATGGTTACCAACGGGCCATTCACCCTTACCAATTGGGTGCATAACGAAAAAGCCGAATTTGTAAAAAACGAAAACTACTGGGATGCCAGTAAAGTAAAATCAAAAAAATTGGAATTTGCCATTGTGGAAAACAATACCACCCGTGTATCCTTGTTTGAAAATGATCAAGTGGATATAACCTTAGATCCACCGCCTTCCGAAATTGAACGTCTGTTAAGTGAGAAAAAAGCTGTTATTGAACCGCAATTAGCTATTTATTATTATGACTTTAATGTCAACAAAGCGCCTTTTGATAATCCCAAGGTACGCAAAGCCTTTACGCTGGCAATTGACCGTGATGCAATTGTTTCGAAAGTTACTAGGGAAAGTCAAAAACCGGCCGCTGCCTTTGTTCCATTCGGTCTGCCCGATATGGAACAAGGTTCTGATTTCCGCAAAGCTGGCGGCGATTTCTATAAAGACAATGATATTGAAACGGCCAAGAAACTTTTAGCCGAAGCAGGGTATCCCGACGGTAAGGGGTTACCGCCAATTACGCTGACTTACAATACCCATGAAGGGCATAAGGCCATTGCCGAAGCCATTCAGGAAATGTGGAAGAAGAATCTCGGTGTACAAGTAGAACTTGAAAATCAGGAATGGAAAGTATTCATCAAAAGCCGTGCCGCTGGCGACTACCAAGTGGCACGCGATGGCTGGATTGGCGATTTCCCTGATCCATTGACCTTTTTAAGTCTATTGACTTCAAACAATGGCAATAATAATTCCCATTGGAAAAATCCACAATTTGACCAATTAATTAAACAAGCAAAAACAACCTCCGATCCGGCTGCTCGTATAAAAATCATGCATGATGCCGAAAAATTGCTGATGGATGAAATGCCTGTTATGCCAATTTACCACTATACGGTGGCGTATATGATTAAACCGAACGTAAAAGGTTTGGTGCATACAGTAACCGATTATATTTACTTTAAAGAAGCTTATGTAGAATAATAAAGGTACAGCTGCAGGGGGCTCCCTGTAGCTGCTTTACCTTACTTAATCAATATGGAGGGATTATTACTTTGCTGCAATATGTATCAAAACGCGCATTATCTATGGTATTAGTGCTCTACATCGTTATCACTGCAACTTTCTTGCTGATGCACTCCATCCCCGGTGGCCCATTCACAACTGAAAAACAATTAACTCCCGAAGTGTTAAGAAATATCAATGCCCGCTATCACCTTGATGACCCCTTATGGAAACAATATATAGATTATATGGGTAATATTTTAAAATTTGATTTAGGTCCTTCTTTTAAATATCAAGATCGAACTGTCAATAACATTATAGCAGACGGTTTTCCTGTATCTATTCAACTTGGAACATTCGCAGTACTGCTTGCCGTACCTTTCGGAATCTCAGCAGGTATTTTGGCATCACTGAGGCACAACCGTCCCCTTGATTATATTGTGATGTCATCGTCTACCTTGGGAATTTCTATTCCCAGCTTTATTCTGGCTTCTTTTCTAATCTATTTCTTCGCCTTTAAAATTAAATTATTTCCTGCCGCCATGTGGAACGGCTTTTCCTATATGATTCTTCCTGGAATCTCGCTCGCTGCTTTGCCCATGGCTGTGGTTGCCCGCCTGACTCGTTCGGGTATGCTAGAAGTATTGTCACAGGATTTTATCCGTACAGCCAAAGCCAAAGGAGTCGGTAAAGGGTTAATCATCTATCGGCATGCGTTAAAAAATTCTTTAATCCCAGTAGTAACCTATGTCGGACCAATGACCGCTGGTATCTTGACAGGGAGCTTTGTTGTCGAAAGCATCTTCAATATTCCTGGCCTCGGACGTTACTTTGTCACTAGTATTTACAACCGTGATTATACAGTTATTCTGGGTATCACCATTTTCTATAGTGCGCTCATCGTCATTTTTAACTTTTTGGTAGATATCGCTTATGTGTTTTTAGACCCTAGAATTTCGCTGGATAAGAAAGGAGACAGCTGACGTGAACACTGAATTATTTAAAAGAGTAGACTTTCAGCTTGATGCGAGCTATGATATCGGCCGCCCAAGTACAACCTACTGGCAGGATGTATGGCGCCGACTCAATAAAAATAAACTATCCATCCTGGGATTAATTATAATTTCTTTTGTGGCCATAGCGGCGATTGCCGGTCCTTTTTTCACGGCCTATTCGTATTCCGACCAAAACTTGCAAATTGCCAATCAGTCACCTTCTGCGGTGCATTGGTTTGGTACCGATAATCTGGGGCGCGACCTGCTAACTAGGGTATTATATGGTGCCCGTATATCTCTATCCATCGGCATTGTTGCCAGTATGAGCACTATGATAATCGGAGTATTGTATGGCGGTATCGCCGGATTATCCGGCGGCCGGGTAGATACTATCATGATGCGGATCATTGATATTGTCTGGAGTATTCCGTTTTTGCTCTATGTCATTTTATTAATGGTCGTTCTGCAGCCAGGATTAATGAATATCTTTATTGCCTTGACATTAGTTTATTGGATGCCCATGGCGCGGCTCGTACGTGGACAAATCTTGTCCTTACGCGAACTCGAGTATGTTTTGGCCGCTAAGCTGGTGGGTGCCAGCTCCTGGCGCATCATTATCAAGCATCTGATTCCCAATAGTTTCGGGCCTATTTTAATTACTGCAACCCTCACTATTCCGGAAGCCATCTTCAGCGAAGCTTTTTTGAGCTACATTGGGCTGGGTGTATCAGCCCCCATGGCTAGCTGGGGGGTACTTGCTTCGGAAGGAGCTACAAGCCTTCGTTCCTATCCGTTTCAATTGTTCTTCCCCGCTGCTGCCATATGTATCACCATGTTGTCGTTTAATTTTATAGGTGACGGTTTACGCGATGCACTTGATCCGCGTATGCGCAAATAAGGGAGGGATAGTTAATGCAGCCAATATTATCTGTAGAAAATTTGAAAGTAATTTTTAATACTTATGCCGGTACAGTCCAGGCGGTTAATGACGTAAGCTTCACATTGCACGAGGGAGAAACCATTGGCATTGTTGGCGAGTCCGGCTGTGGTAAAAGCGTGACTTCCAGTGCTATCATGGGACTCATTCCTTCCCCGCCAGGTCGAATCGCCAGCGGACGTATTCTCTTTGAAGGCCGAGACTTGGTAACAATGGATGAAAAATCCTTACAAAAAATTCGCGGAAACCAAATCAGTATGATTTTTCAAGATCCGATGACATCGCTCAATCCGGTTTTAACGGTAGGTCTGCAATTAGCCGAAAGTTTTATGTTGCATCAAAAACTACCCAAAAAGAAAGCAATGGAAAAAGCGGTGGAAATGTTAAAGCTTGTAGGTATTCCGGCACCGGAAACCCGGATTCGCCAATATCCGCATCAAATGAGCGGCGGCATGCGCCAAAGAGTCATGATCGCCATGGCACTGGCGTGCAATCCGCAGATCCTGATTGCCGATGAACCAACGACCGCGCTGGATGTTACCGTGCAGGCACAGATCATGGAACTGATTAAGAAATTAAATACCGAACTTTCCACAGCTGTTATTCTAATTACCCATGATTTAGGTGTCGTAGCTGGTATGTGCAGCAGGGTGCTGGTCATGTATGCTGGACGGGTGGTGGAGTCTGCTCCGGTGAATGAGTTCTACGCCAATCCGCAACATCCCTATAGCTGGGGGCTTTTAAAATCACTACCCCGTCCGGATATGAAAAGCGGGACGTTGGAATCAATCGCCGGACAACCGCCCGATCTGTTAGCACCGCCGTCAGGCTGTGCCTTTATGCCACGCTGCCGTTTTGCAATGGAAGTTTGCAAACAGCCGCCCGCGCCAATAAAAGTAACCGAAGACCATATGTGTCGCTGCTGGCTGCTTGACAAAGCTTCACCCCATACTCCGGTCACCTTATTTAAGGAGTGTGAAACAGCATGAGTGAAGTATTGATTAATGTACAGAACCTTACCAAGTTTTTTACCGCCAAACGCAACTTTTGGGGAAGCCCTACCTCTTTTGTCAAAGCGGTCGAAAATGTCAATTTCCAAGTGTACAAAGGCGAAACCTTAGGGGTAGTTGGAGAAACAGGCTGCGGCAAATCAACAGTAGGGCGGACACTGGTTGGCTTATATAAACCGACAAAAGGCACTGTAACCTGTGATGGTGAAGATGTCCACACAGCCATTGCCAGCTCTAATGCCATGAAAATGCGTCGCAAAATCCAGATGATTTTCCAAGATCCTTATGCTTCTCTCAATCCGCGCATGACGGTCGGTGACATCATAGGCGAACCGCTGGACATTCATAGACTGGCAAGTGGAGTGGATGATAGAACCCGGCGTATCTATAGACTGTTAAGACAAGTCGGGCTAAATCCAGAGCATGCCAACCGTTTCCCGCATGAGTTCAGTGGTGGCCAGCGTCAGCGGGTTGGAATCGCCAGAGCTCTTGCCGTAAACCCGGAATTTATCATTTGCGATGAACCTATTTCGGCTCTCGATGTATCCATCCAGGCGCAAGTAGTAAACCTGCTGCAAGAATTGCAGCAGAAGTTTGGGCTAACCTATTTATTTATTGCCCATGACCTATCTATGGTAAAGCACATCAGCACCCGCGTGGCGGTAATGTACCTTGGCTCCTTGGTGGAACTTGCGCCCTGTGACGAGATCTATAAAAATCCGCAGCATCCCTATACACAGGCGCTGTTATCCGCCATCCCCATTGCCGATCCAGTGATCGAAGCCAAACGCCAGCGCATCATTCTCGAAGGCGATGTACCAAGTCCGATTGATCCGCCAAGCGGCTGCAAATTCCGTACCCGCTGCCGATATGCTGCCCCGCAGTGCGCGAAAGAGGTTCCCGCCTTTATTGAAGGTGCCAATCATCATGCAGTTGCATGTCACTTGGTTAATAAATAGATAACCCTATCCCTTAGCGACAATTGAAACTAGAACAGGAGGTGCAAAGTTTTTTCAACGGCAATTTTTGCTAAGTTAAATAGATAAATATGAGATACTTGAAAAGATATTTTGAAAAATAATTTTAACAAACGTTGTGGAGGAGAAATTTTTATGAAAAAAATATCAACACTGGCGCTGGGGTTAACAATTAGCCTAACAGGTACTGCTTTTGCAGCAAATCCTTTTGCAATTGTTCCCACAACAAACTGGGAATATGATTCTATTGCCACTTTAGTTAATACTGAGATCTATGAAGGATATCGAGACATTAATTTCAACAAAGACCAGGCTTTAACCCGCTATGAAATGGCTACACTAGTG
>JARBUM010000227.1 GCA_029239675.1 Pelosinus sp.
ATCGCCAGAGATTAATAAAGAACGCTAAATGCTTATACTCTGTTAGTATACACTTAAACGCTTGCGGTGATGGGGTTAAGTACAATTCCGGCAACGGCACAGTGGTACTTATACATAGCGATCCGGCAAGAGTAGGTGATTCCTTAAATATGGCTAAGTACGTACTTAAGGAAATGATTAAAGACACCAATCAGACCAATCGAGGGGTAAAGCCTCAGTCCTTGGCAATGTGTAATTGTAAAAACCTCGGCACCAAGGCGGCGGTACTTTGCGAGTGTGCTTTCATGACTAATCTCCACGAAGTTGAGACCATGATTACTCAGGAGGATTACTGGCAAGAGTGTGCCGACGAAATCGCCGTAGGGATTAATAATTACATCTTATCAACGCTTACGGTCCCAACTTCAACGATCAGCAATAAATCATCTAGCAACAATGTTGTGTGGCTGCAGATTAAAGCCAATAAAGCTCTGAGATCACTTGGCAGTAAAACAGTTCTTAAAGTTGACGGCGAATACGGCACCAATGTTAAAAATGGTGTGCATGAACTTTGGGAACTTCTCGGATGGAACAAAGATGGTAAAGACACCGGAGAAAAAGCCGGAGCGAAGACCATTACAAAACTTAAAGCATTCTAAGGATTGTCCTACATCGTAATGTTAGCAGATTTAAACCGAAATACAAAATGCGGTGAATTGGTCGTCTGAACCCATAACCGCCTTAAATGCCAAATTAGAGCGTCATTATAAGCCCTTGTCTTAACCGGTGAGGGCTTGTTTTATTGCAAAAGAAAACCCCACACTTGGCGAGGCTCTTTCCTAAACATCTAACTTATTCATCTAATCATCTGGGATAGCTATATAATATCATTTTAAATAGGTTTTGTATAGTTGGCGAAATAGCGAAAAGTTTCGTTAATATTAAGCATAATTACCCATCTAATACCCCATAATTTGATTTATTTCTCACGAATGCCTATAATATGCGGTCTATTTATATATTATTCGCTATCATCTTTTATTCCGTACAGCAACCACATTGGAGATATCCCTAACACATCACATAATGTCATGATCTTTGTTACCGGTAAGTCAGCCTGTCCATTTTCGAACCTGGAATATGTTGATTGTGCAATCCCCAGCACCTCGCAAACATGGCTCTGTTTTATTCTCTGTTTGGCTCTTGCTCTATATGCTCTATCGCCTATTTCCTTAATGTTGTATCCCATAGTTCCCACCTCTGGGAAATAATAACATATAGATTAGACCAAAACAACAAATTGCGATAAAATATCCATTATACGAAAATATATCCATTTATGGATAATGCGACAATTTTACCACATTTATGACACAGTTTGACCTTACACTTTGATATTATGAAAAGTAGCCACCGGAGGCACATATTGAGCGTAAATCATTCCCTAATTTACTAAAATTTTCGTAGCACCTTGCCCGTGCTGCGCCCAATTTTATCAACGCCACAAAGCGTTTAGATACTGTCAGCAATTTTTACTATTGAAAACAAACACGTGTTCTGTTATTATTGTATTAATTTCACCGCTGAGAACTGTTGTTACTTAAAAGGGGGCAATATATTGAATAAGGCAATAGAAGAACTTATCATTAAACGCTGTGAGGCAGCAAAGCTTGAAGATGATGAATATTTGGAATGTGAGCGAGGCAATCACGAGGTTGAAGAAGTGCAATCACTGGCAGAAATAGCATGTTACAAAAAGGGACTAAGGGATGCAAAAAGTTTCTACCGGCTTCTTGAATGTAGTGAAAAAATGTAGTAAAAATAGTGTTTTATTAGCATATATTGAACGATATATATAAAGTTGTTTAATATTTAGAACTCGCCAAAACCCAATAAAAATATGACATTCATCTGTTTTTAAGGCTTTGGCGAGATGCTATTAGACTAGACTAAGGATCTAGTCCGGGTTTCTGGGTAGGGGTTCAAGTCCCCTCGACTGCAGTTAGTAAAATCAAGGGTTTCAGCGTTTTCACAAGAAGACGTTGGGGCTTCTTTTTTTGCCGTGTAGTAAAAAATGTAGTAGCTAATTACATAACTTTAAACATTTTCTTGCGTTCCTCTTTGGTGATTGGCTTCTCTTCTTTGGCTTTTGGCTTAATGGAGTTATTGATTTTTTGTGCCGCTTCTTCATCCATATCCTTCAATACGTGTTGATATACATCCCGAAGCGTTGACACGTTTGAATGTCCAAGACGTTCAGCAGCAACCTTGTCCGGTATGTTTCCACGAAGCATTACTACTGCATTGTAGTGCCTAAGGTCATGTAGACGGCAGTGAGGTAAATCATGCTTGTCCAAAAGGAAATTAAAGCGTTCTGAAAGAGATTTCGGTTTCCATCTGGTTACGATGTTACTCTTTGCATCCGGCTTTCCATTGGCGTCATAATGTCTGAGTAGAGTCTCAATGACATAGTCCGGAGCGGATATGGTTCTTTTACTGGTTTCGTTCTTTGGATCTTTTTCAATGTTGCTTGTAAAGTTAACCATAGTTGTTTCAATAGTTATCGTCTTTCCTTTAAAATCAATATTTTCCCATCGCAAACCAAGAATTTCACCGCGCCTCAACCCAGACCCAGCACCCAGAATGATTGGGATCTCCTCGTCCTTACCGTAAACATAATCAAGTAGTTTTAAAAACTGATCCTTATTATAAACAACGGGTTTATATTTTACGATTGGTGATAATTCCACGCCATCGGTTGGGTTGCTCCTGATCTTCCCGTTGATCACAGCATAGTGAAGCGCAGCCTTAAGAAACTTATTAAGCTTAATAACGGTATTATTGCTAAGTTTTGGCATCTTCTTAGTAATAATTTTATTTCCGTGCTTGACTTTGTGTTCTCTCTCGTGTGAAAGCTTATAGTTATAAAAATTATCCAGTGTCATTGTCTTTATATCTTTAAGCCTCATATCTTTGAAGTACGGTTCGAAGTGCACATCAATATACATCTTAAATAGTTCCGCTGTGGTCCTTTCCCATTTTGCTTTGTCTGGCTTTTTTGCCTTGGGGTCCCACATATCGTATCCTGATCTGATCCGGTGATATTCTTTTAAAAAAGCAATCAGCGTATCTTTGCTTAGAGGAGTGTACTGCCCCGTCTGAATGGCAAACAGGATTTCTCCAGCTTTTTCGATAACCTCTTTTTCTGACCACCCATAGATAAGCTTTGGCCTTTTTGTTCCGATATCAACCGGATACACCCATCTACCATCTGAATTTCTTTGATATGGCTTTCCCATATAATTACCTCCTATACAAATCAATCATCTGGTCAAGCTTCTCCG
>JARBUM010000064.1 GCA_029239675.1 Pelosinus sp.
GTTCTTGCTCTTCCGACTCAGATATAGCCTTGATTCCATCTACTAGATCTACTTCAGCAATAGATGATTCATCCTCTAATGATACCGTTATATCTTTAGGATTTTCCTCAGGTATCACAGATTCAATAATAGTCTTGATTTCATCTACTAGATCTACTTCAGCAATAGATAACTCATCCTCTAATGATACTGTTACATCATTAAGATTTCCGTCAGGTATCGCAATTTGTTTTTGCTCTTCTTGCTCAGATGCAATATGTATCGTATCTACTGTATTACATTCAACAAGGCTAGTTGGAACAGGCAATTCTACAGCAACAGTCATTATGATTTCTGATTTATCCCTAAGAAGCACTTCTTCTAAGAATTCAGATTCTTTTTCTTGATGTATAAATTCAGTTGCCTCTTCTCTTTCAAAAAAACAACTATTTTCTTGCTGGTCAGTAGATGATTGTACTACTAAAGATGTTTGATTTAAGGTATCTATGGGATCTTTTGGGTTGCCAAACTTATCATTATAAGATGCAATACTGTACGCAGAGACAATTGTAAAAATCAGCAAAATACCTACTGTTTCTATTACACCAACAAATCCCATTATAATACGGGGCAATACTATATTGATTAAAAATGCACAGCACGCGCATAAAACAAGTGGTCTTATTTTTAGGTGTACATTAAATAACCTATTGGCTAGTAGGTTAACAAGTAGTGCAGAAATTGTTATAGTTATTAAAGTAATTATGATATTTTGCATCAAACCCCACCATAGCTAGTTTATTTGACTACTTTTAAAACATTTTGTCATCCTCATAAGTGAATTTGGCACAAATATTTTGTAAAATATTGCGCTATATAGTTATATTATATAAACTTCTATAAATTCCTCTTTTTTACTGTAGAACAATTACTAAGTACACTTAATTACGTTTCCCGTATTGCCCTCTTAACTTATAGATAATCCACTTTTTCTTAGGCTCATGACACAACACACAATAACCCTTCTCAAATGATTGTTGCCTTAATAATAAAGGCACACTTACTGTTCTTTGTTGATTTCCGTATATTACCCCATCACGCTTACCCCATATATATCCTACTAACAATCCGCTCACTACTGCTATCCCTGTCCATAACATCATAATCGACCTCTCTGATAATACAGTATTGCACTATAAAAGACAACAGTTCCTAAAAACACAGCAGGGAACAAATGTTCGCAAACCAGCCAGGCTGCAAGTAAATTCAATAAAAATAATAGAGAACATTCAACTCTCCCAAGACGATGGGCCCAATTACGCTGTCCAATTAACTGATCTGTGTAATAATCGATATAATCGTCTAGTAGTTGTATTGATATAACAAAAAAGATCGAAAATAACATCGTTCTCCATCCCCAGAAGAAGACTCCCAGTATAAATACTAAAAGTGATTCTTGAATTCCATTGAGATGACTGGGAAAATAACGCTTTAAATCATGAAACATACCAATAATATAGCTAGCAAAGAATAAAGATACGCTTATAGAAGCATTTAGACTTACCGCAATTGCCATAGATACCATACCATATAACATAGTTCCTTTTCCTATCTTTTTTGCAAAATTGCGCTCACTTCTATCCACATCTTGATCTAAAAAGTCATCAGCTAATTTAATTGACATGGCACAAAATATCACAGAACAAGTTATACTCATAAATTCAAACATTGCGGGCCACACAGGTCTTCACCTCTTTTAAACCTTGACTTAGCAATGCTGATATAGGAATAATCGTAGCTTTTGGAAAAATATTAGATAACTTAGTAAGATTATCTTTAGCAAAAGGAACATCTATCTTATTTGCTAAAATAGCATAAGAATTACGAACTATACCATAATTATATATTTCATGATCTATAGTATTAGGATTAGCTGTATATTCTTTAGATATATAAGATAAGTCAATAATGTGAAAAATAAAATCTGCACAGCGCATTAAACTAAGCGTCTGCGCCATACCACGACGAATTTTTTCTTCTTGATGTATTTTTTCACCAATCCCACAAGTATCAGTTAGTTTAAAATTTACTACTGTTTTTCCAAGAACAATTTTAAGTACTATTGATTGTAAGGATTTTGTTTTATGCATTGCATTACTACATAGTTCTCTTTTCGCTTCTTCAATAGAAAAATGTCGGCAAGTAATTAAGTCATCGTAAGTACGAAAGGTTACATCGACTGTTTTACTACCGATATAAGAGGCGAAATTTAGAGTAAACATAGTTTTTCCTGAGTTAGGGCGACCAACTACAGTAAGCTCCCTCACTCTTTTACCTCCTTTAAATCAACAGGTTCAATTAGTATAAGCTCTTGCCTAGTAATATTGTTTTTAGCCATTAATCGTACTGCTTGCTGACGAATTGCTTTTTCAATGATATTCCGAACTGTCCGAGCATTACCAAAGTTCTCAATATTGCTACTTTGTTGTAGTAACAATTTTAATAATAGTGCCTGCGTCTCTAATGACAAGGTATATTGCCGTTTTGCACATAATTGTTCAGCGATATGTAAAAGTTCTTGCTGATTATAATCCGGAAAATCTATATGAATTGGAAATCGAGATCTTAAACCTGGGTTTGTTTGTAAAAAATTCTCCATTTCTTTCTGATAACCAGCTAAAATTAAAATTAGTTCATCTTTATGATCTTCCATCGCTTTCACTAGAACATCAATAGATTCCTTACCAAAATCTTTTTCACCACCTCGGGCTAGAGAATATGCTTCATCAATAAATAAAATCCCACCGTATGCTTTCTTTAATTGCTCACGAGTTTTTTGAGCAGTGTGTCCAATGTATTCTCCCACTAGATCTGCTCTCTCAACTTCAATAAGATGACCACGCTGCAAAACTCCTATTTCCCGAAGAACTTTCCCTAGAATCCTAGCTACTGTAGTTTTTCCAGTTCCTGGATTTCCTTTAAAAATCATATGCAACACTAATGGCTCAATATTTAATTTTTCCTGTGCACGACGACGCTGAATTTCAATAAATGCATAAATCTCTCTTACTAACCTTTTCACTTCCGATAGCCCTATTAGATGATCTAACTCGTATAAAATTTCTTCTATTCGTTTTTGTCGATTATCTACCTTTGTAGGATAAGCAGTTATGTTATCCATTTCTCGTAGAGACTTAAATGCTTGGGCTGGTGAAATTTCACCATTTTCAACAGCTAGAAATATATCCTGTGGACAAACATAGGACATTTTAAATCACCTCACCCTATGGCTATAGCTGATATACATTATACTCAGAACACAACAAATGGTGATAAAAAAAAATCTAGGCAAATGCCTAGATTTTTTTATTTTTACTTGTCAGCTTTACTATCATCTTTCTTTTCATGGAGACTGGACGATAGTGGCCTCAAAGGCGTAATAGTTGATATGGCGTGTTTGTATACTAATTGTTGCTTTCCATCATTTTCTATAATTACAGTAAAGTTATCAAAACCTTTAACAACACCTCTTAGTTGGAAACCATTAATAAGATAAATAATTACAGGTAGATTGTTTTCTTTGCGGATTTGGTTTAGAAAACTATCTTGTAAATTAATAACTTTATTTATCATAGTCAAACCCCTCCGTTTTTTATTTCTTAAACTTAATTATTCGATTCTAAGATTAAGTTTTCCTGCAATTTGTTTGTAAATAGTTTCCATCATGTCATTGTGAGTCGCAAAGTCATTAACATTAAACCATGTAATATATGGCATTTTTCGATACCAAGTTAATTGACGTTTCGCGAAATTCCTAGTTGCTTGTTTAATGCTATCAATTGCAGTAGGTAGATCTGTATCCTTTTGCAGATATTTTATAATTTCCTTATAACCAATGCCTTGCATGGCTTGGGAGTGAACTGGTATGCCAGACTCTAATAATCTAGACACTTCATTCACTAACCCCTGAGAGATCATCAAATCAACTCGTTGGTTAATACGTTCGTACAATAAATTTCGCTCCATGGTAAGTCCAATAACAACAGTGTCGTAGAGAAGACTATGCTGGTCAGTAAGTTTTTTCTGAGATATGGTGTCACCGCTAAGATAAAATATCTCTAAAGCACGAATGATACGACGTAAATCATTAGGGTGTAAACGTGCTGCAGTATCTGGAGATACTTCTGCCAATTTATCATGAAGATGTTGATTACCATGTTCTTTTGCTAAATTATCAAGTTGCGCACGCAGCTTCTCATCACTAGGTGTCGTGTTAAATTGATAACCTTCTAATAAGGCTTTTACATATAGTCCGGTACCACCTGCTAAGATAGGTATTTTCCCCTTCGTATTTATAGTTGTAATATGTTGCCTAGCAAGCTCTGTAAAGTCAACTACACTAAAATCCGCTTGTGGTTCCAAAATATCTATTAGATGATGAGCTATATTAGATTGTTCTTCACTGGAGGGTTTGGCAGTCCCAATATTCATTTCTTGATACACTAACATGGAATCACCTGAAATAATTTCAGTATTTAATATTTTTGCCAAATCAATACTAACCTTTGTTTTACCTACAGCAGTTGGTCCTATAACCGCAATTAATCTTTCCATATTTAGTTTTCCACCTTAATAACGCCATATTTAATACTACTATATTTTCCACCGTAGGTAGTAGTAATGCCTAAGCGATCAAATTCATTGTTATGAAATGTTTCTTTAATGACTACTCGTTTTTTTGCTACTCGGCATGCCTCTGCAAGGGCACTTTCTGTTATTGGGCTATTATCAGCCAAATAGCGCAATGGTTTTAGATTCGAGCTATTATAAATTGGTTGACGAAACATTGGATCAAAAAATACAATGTCAAAACTATTATCGGGCAAACTCATAAGAACTTCGTAACAGTGCTTCGGTATTACCTGAATACGGCGCAATGCTTTGGTAATATCTTCATCGTCGTGGGTAAAATGTTGTAATCCATAGCTTGCAATAAAAGCAAGAATAGGTGATGTTTCCAGACCGACGACCTTCCCCGCCTGACCAACGACAAAACTGGCAACAATTGCATCTGTGGCTAAACCTAATGTACAATCTAATACAGACATACCTGCTACTAGTGACATGGCTGTTACCATATGGTCATTTTTTCCACCTATCAGGTTTTTTATACGTAATTCGGCCATATTCAGATGAAAAAAATACTCACCACCCAAAGTATGGACAATAGGACCATTTTTAGTAATGACAACTATATTCTCGACTTGGTAATGACTTCTTAGTGCAATAATTGCATGTCGATCCCGAGGTATAAAAGGCACTTGTAACCTTGTGGCTATCTGTTGCGCTAATTCTTCTATCATGAAGGATGGAGATTGTATTGTTGTTACTAGTAAGTTCATTCTATCACCTATTATCTCAACAAATATTTTGATCTTATTACAGAAAGCATGTTTAATGTATAGTCACAATACCGGGAAATTATGTGCGCTTAAACATTTTATCTAAGTCTTTCGGGGTAAAACGAATCATCGCAGGTCGTCCATGAGGACAAGTATAAGGTAAGTTTGTATTACATAGTTCATTGATCAAAGCTTGCATTTGTCTCATATTAAGTTTTTCTCCTGCTTTAATCGCAGCACGACAAGCCGCAATTTGCAAGCAGTTATGACGCAATTCTTGCGGATTAGGATTGTGCATATTTTGAATGTATTCTAAGATTTGTCTAATCGAAGATTCTGTTTCTGATAATGGGATATCACTAGGCAATTCCGATAGTCGCATCGTATTTGGTCCAACTAATTCTAGAGTAAATCCTAATTTATAGAATGTATCATGGTATTCTGAAATAATATTAATTTCAGTAGTGTCAAAATCCATAAATAAAGGTACTAGTAATTGTTGTGAGGGAATACGATCAGTATGTTGACTCATTTTATCATAGAGAATACGTTCATGAGCTGCATGCTGGTCAATTATATATAGACCATCAGAACCTTTACTTATAATATAACAATCATCAACTTGTCCAAGTGGATATAAGCTAAATTGAGATTCTTCTGCAACTTGTGGTGGCATCACATTAGGAATGGATGTATTAAAAGATATAGCTTGCTCCTTCTCTAATGTATTTCTCGCTACCGTTAGAGGAAGAGGTGTTTCTTGCCAAGAACTTGATAAAGGAGATGAGTTGCTATAGGAGGATTTTTTATAATCATTATTAACGTAATGATTTGGGTTAGACTGATAAGAGCTAGGTTTAAATTCAATAGTAGCTGCCAATTGGTCAGGAGTATGTGGTGCTGATAAAACATCTATAACAGCTTTATATACAGCTCTAAATATTTTTTGTTCATCACTAAATTTTATTTCACTTTTTTGTGGATGCACATTAACATCAATAGTATCTGTAAGAACCTTAATATTCAAAACAGCTAAAGGGTAGCCACTCTTGGGTAATAAAGAATGATAAGCATTATCCAAAGCTTTTGCTATAGAACGACTATTAATCACTCTTGCGTTCACGATAACAGTTTGCCATTGTCGACTACTTTTTAATAAGGTCGGCTTAGATAAATACCCTGATATTTTAATATTATCACTTATATTATCATAATGGATCGGCAATAAATCTGGGGCAATCTTCTGTCCGTATATGCTTGTTAAAGTATCCTGTAACTGATTGTTACCAGGAGTAGATAACACCAAACGATTATTGTTGATCAACTTAAACGCAATATTAGGATAAGATAATGCGATTTTTGTTAAAATATCATTAATATGTGAGCCTTCAGTGGAGGGAGTTTTTAAAAATTTCTTGCGTGCGGGAGTATTAAAGAACAAATCTTTAACTACAATACTCGTACCTACATTTCCCCCGGCTTCACGGATATCTGTCGTAACCCCCCCTACTACCTCCACATAAGTTGCCAATGGTTGGTTGTCATGAAGACGAGTAGTTAAGGAAAATCTTGATACTGCTGCAATGCTAGGAAGTGCCTCTCCGCGAAATCCCAAAGATGTGATTGTTGATAAATCTTCTGCTACACTAATTTTACTCGTAGCATGACGCAGTATAGCAAGCTGTGCATCTTCAGAACTCATACCGATACCATCATCTGTTATACGAATAAAACTAATACCACCATCAGCAATTTCGATTTCGATATTGCTGCTTTTCGCATCAATAGAATTTTCAACAAGTTCCTTCACAATGGATGACGGACGCTCAACTACCTCACCAGCAGCAATTTTATTGGCTGTATTTTCATCTAATACGTGAATAACGTTCATAATTTACCAGACTCCTGCTTTGCCTGATTTTGCAAGCGATAGAGAATATTGATCGCTTCAATAGGAGTAATTGTCGTAATGTCTATTGATAATAATGCATCTACAGTCGATGAGGAAAACAATGATATGGGTGCACTGGTAACTGCATGTTGTACGATAGAAACATTTTGAGTTTGAACATGATTTTGTTCTAATTCTATTAAAAGTTCTTGTGCCCTTTTAATTGCTTTTTGTGGTAACCCAGCTAGCTGGGCTACATGAATACCATAGCTTTTATCTGCACCACCCGGAATAATACGACGTAGAAAAACGATATCGCTCCCTCTTTCTTTGACTGCTACTGAATAATTTTTAACAGTCTTATTATAATCTGCTAATTCTGTAAGCTCATGATAGTGGGTAGCAAATAGTGTTTTAGCTTTAATACGTTCTTTAATGTACTCAATAACGGCACGAGCAATACTCATACCATCGAAGGTGCTTGTACCCCGTCCTATTTCATCTAGAATAATTAAGCTTTGCTGCGTAGCATGTTTGAGTATTTGTGCAACCTCATTCATTTCTACCATGAATGTACTTTGTCCAGTTGACAAATCATCACTAGCTCCCACCCTGGTAAAGATTCGGTCAACCGGGCTAATAACAGCTTCACGGGCGGGAATAAAGCTACCAATTTGCGCCATTAATACAAGTAACGCAACTTGGCGCATATAAGTAGATTTACCTGCCATATTAGGGCCGGTAATAATCATGATTTCGTTACTATGATGATTTAGTTCACTGTCATTAGGCACAAAGAGCTCTCGTTTTAATAGCCTTTCTACTATAGGATGGCGACCATCTTTAATGTTAATTTCTTTCGTTTGGGTTATAGTAGGTCTAATATAATTATGGCGAAAGGCAACTTCACTTAGACTAATAATAGCATCAAGCTGTGCTAATTGTCTGGCTGTCTCTTGAATTTCTTTAATATATGTTTTGATATGATCTCGGATTTTAGAAAACAAGTGATATTCAATCGTTACTATCTTTTCCTGGGCACCAAGTATCTTGGATTCAAATTCTTTTAACTCAGGTGTAATATAACGTTCTGCATTTGCTAATGTTTGCTTTCGGACATAGTTAAGTGGTACCGAAGCTGTATGAGAATGGGTAATCTCAATATAGTAACCAAAAACTTTATTATAGCCAACCTTGAGGGATTTAATCCCTGTTCCTTCCCGTTCTCTCGCTTCGATATTTTGCACAAATTGTTTACTATCTCGCGCTATGGTATGTAATTCATCTAATTCCAAATCATAACCTTGTTTGATTAATCCACCTTCACGCACAGAAAATGGCGGGTTATCTACAATAGCAGTATCAATTAAGGTTGCGAGATCTACATGAGTATGTAAATAAAAATGCAAGTTACTTAAAAATGTAGTATTAGCAATTTGTAGTTGTGCTTTCATTGTAGGTAATACAACTAATGAAGATTTTAATGCAATTAGATCACGGGCACTTGCAGTACCCACTTCAATACGAGTTAGAATTCGTTCAAGATCATAAATATTTGCCAATGTTTCATGAATAGTCTGACGTAATGTGGGTTTTTCTAGAAGTTCTGCAATAGAATCTTGTCGTTCTATAATATTAGTAATATTCATTAAAGGGTATTCCAACCACTTTTTGAGCAATCGCCCGCCCATTGCTGTTTTTGTATAATCTAATACATAGAGTAGAGTGTCTCTTTTTCCACCATCGCGTATATTACGTGTCACTTCTAAGTTACGCATACTAGTTGAATCAATGGTTAAATATTCGGAAGCATTGTATTTTATGAGTTGATTTATATGTGACAAATCTGTTTTTACCGTCTGATGTAAATAATACAATAAACAACCAATAGCAGTGAGGGCTACGTCTTGCTGTGGCAAATCATCTGATGTAAAGTGCTGCCTTGGCAAATCACTAGCTAATTTTAAGTTATCAATTGTTAAGGTTGTATGGGTACAATGAGATATGCGATTACTAAGAAAGGTATTTAATTTTTCAATGTTTTCGATTTTACTTGCTAATACTAATTCCGTAGGCATTAATCGAAATAATTGATCATACAATCCTGTTAATCGTTGGGAACCAGAAAAATTCGCCCAGAAACATTCCCCTGTAGAAATATCTGCAGCAGCAAGAATTAGTTCTTCCTCTTCTTCATATAATACTGCAAGATAATTATTACTATTATCCGGCAAAAGATTTTCTGCAATGATAGTACCTGGAGTGATTATTTTAACAACCTCACGCCGAACAATACCTTTGGCTTGTTTAGGATCTTCGACTTGTTCACAAATAGCTACTTTATAACCCTTACTAATCAATTTCGCGATATAATTATCTGCTGCATGGTAAGGTATGCCACACATAGGAACACGTTGCCCACCGTCTCTTGCAGTAAGCGTAATCTCTAATTCTCGTGATGCCAGTTCTGCATCTGAAAAGAACATCTCATAGAAATCTCCCATACGAAAGAATACAATTTCATCCTCATGTTGGCTTTTAATCTCTAGATATTGTTCCATCATGGGAGTATACTTTACTGTCATTTTTATTTTTCTCCTCTCTTGCAGTGTAGGGATTATAGTTTTGAAAGATCTCATAATTATAAGTGAGGAGATAAGCTAATCTATTAATTCCCCTTTTAATATCCAAGTTTGTGCAGTTGTAATCTTAATATTTGCGAGTTGACCAATTTCCTCTGTACCTTGTCTGTCCCACAGCACTATTTTGTTGGTGGTAGTACGCCCCATAAGCCTATTCTCATCTCTTTGGCTAGGACCTTCTACTATAACAGTTACCACTTTATCTGTAAGTTGTTGATTAATTGCTAAACTGATATCATTCTGTATATCCATTAGTTTTTGCAGTCTTTCTTTTTTGACGACTAAAGGCACTTGATCAGTCATAGTGGCTGCAGGTGTACCCGAACGCTTTGAATATAAAAAGGTATAGGAGGCATCAAATCGAATTTCTTTAAGAAATTCAAGAGTTTCTTGAAATAATTCTTCTGTTTCCCCGGGAAAACCTACAATAATATCAGTAGTAAGACTAGCATTAGGAATGGCTTTACGAATCTTTCTAACTAATTCACGATAATAATCAGTTGTATATCCTCTATTCATCATTTTTAGGATGGTATCACTACCTGATTGGACAGGTAAATGGAAATGGTCACATATTTTTTTGCTATTTAGAATAGCATCAATTACCTTGTTGTTTATATCACGAGGATGTGATGTCATATAGCGAACACGTTCGATAGTCTCCACTTTATCAACTGCTTGAAGTAAATCAGCAAAGTCCCCATATTCCTTCGTATCATTACCATAGGAGTTAACATTTTGTCCTAACAGTGTAATTTCTTTAAATCCTTCTATACCTAATTGATGAATTTCCTCTACGATGTCTTTTATCGGGCGACTTCGTTCACGCCCCCGTACATATGGTACTATACAATAAGTACAAAAATTGTTACAACCATACATAATAGGTACCCAAGCTGAAATCTTTCCTCGACGTATAGTAGGTACATCAGGTGCCAAGCGTTCGGCTTGATCCCAAACTGCTAAGACACGATCTTTGGATTCTTCAAACTCTTTTATAAGCTCTACTAATTGATGCACATTATGTGTGCCAATAATTAAATCAATATGTGGAGCCTTCTTAAATAGTTTTTCTCTATCCTTCTGAGCCATACAACCCGCAATAGCAATAATTAGATTTGGATTGCTTAACTTTAAATTTTTTAATTCTCCAATTTTACCATAGATTTTCTTCTCAGCGCTTTCTCGCACACAACAAGTATTAATCAAAATAAAACTAGCTTCCTCTAGACTCTCAGTATATTCATAACCAATACTTTTAAGTTGACCAGCTAATCGCTCAGAATCATGATGATTCATTTGGCAACCGTAAGTGTAAGTAGTGAAGTATTTTTGATTAGGATCTTGTATCTTCTTTGATGATGTGTCTGTGCTATATTGATCTGGTTTTGACATATATCTCAACTCCTGAAAAATTTCTTATTATATCCTTAATATTATATCTGAAATGAGTATGTTTATCAAACAAGCTTAATTAAATAAACCTGTGTCCATTATCCTACAGGTATAGCATACACCAAGGCCACAACCTTTTAGTTACCTACTATTCTAATGTTTCTGTTTGTCTAATAAAATAACCTGTTCTCAAAGAAGGCCCACTTTCAACTAATGCTTTTATAATTGTGGCAATTCTTTTACCCCCATCCTTATGCATTATAATTGATTTACCTAAGGCCTTTTAATATGTTTATCTACAGCTTAGAGACAATCTCACATCCATTTACTTTAGAAACGAGTATGAGCATATGGCAAAAAGTATACTTTCCTATAGCAGCGGTTATAGCGTTAGCTAATCCCCCCTCTTAGTACCCAGTATAGAGTTTCGATCGAACTTGAAACTTGGAGTGAAAAAACACAGAGTAGTAAGGTTCACGATGTAAAGATAGTTGACCGTGGGCTGTCATCCTATCTCGTTGGAAGTGATGATTATATGCAATAACAGAAGTAATACAAAAATTAATTGGTAGAAGCTAGTTAAAAGGTTGCTTAGAAGCAGCCTTTTTTAGTATAAAAAAAGCGTCCAGAAGGACGCTATTGTTCTATGCATGGAGCTATGCGTATTTGCACGCCATTATGTGCTTTAAGCCAAGCAGATAAAAGATTCCGTGCTCTTTCACTTTCGTCTTCATGAACTTCCAAATGTAAATGATATAAGTTTTCTTCAGAACCACCCCGTAAATGCATGTGAACACTCTCGATGTTCTCAAAAATTTTTTCGGCAATTATGTTTTCTCTTGAGAAATATGCTTTTAAATCTTCTTTTATTTTATCCTTATAACTCTTTACATATATCGCCGCATAAATTGTTTTAGCAGACACAAGCCAGTCCCCCTTTATCATTTTTTATATACTTCGTCAAAAGATAATAAGTTCCTGCAATGCAAAACCGCACTTCCATGAACGGTTTACCCTTTTTTAAATTAATACCATTTTACCAGAGTTAACGTCAAAGAACTGTTATCCTTTTGTCGCCCTACTATTAAGAAATGAAGTATTCTTTACACTTCGTAATACTTATTTGTTTCAGTTATCTGTATTAGTTATCATTTAATCGCTTGTATTAAAAAATAATTAGTGATATAATTTAGATATTATAAATCTAATGAATGGGAGGCTTTACAATGTCAGATATTAAAAAAAACAATGACCAAAACATCGAAAATTCATGTCCCGTATGCCAGGCACAACAAATCAAGAATGGACAACCTGTACAAAGTTGTGAAGCATGCCAATATACCACTGAATTCTAATCAATCACTCCAATAGTTAAAGAAGCATCACTATAAAAAGTGGTGCTTCTTATTTCTTGATGCTACCGACATTCCTCCTGTTATAATTCCAAGCATTTCTACTTCAAACTTCTAATGGCCTTATTTTCATCTCATTACCAACTCTATCCTTAAACAATTTTGTATTTCTATTTCCATAGCTCTTCTTATTCCAATAGGAATGCCCCCACACATCAAAAATTATCTAGCATTCTTAAAATACAAGCTAATTTTCTTTTTCCCTCATATTTTAATCGGAATCTTTTTATTACCTTCTACATATACTGTCTTATCTTGATTTTTTATGGAGGTAAATAATTGATGGATTTTGTTATTTTAGATAAGGCATTAACTACCTTATCTTTCATTACCCCTTTTATACTTTATGGTGGAATGCTTCTCGTTTTATCAATGAATAAAAGCTCATATGATTTATGCGGCCAGTACTTCCACAGCCTAATCCTCGGGCTTAAAGAATATCTTCTATTTAAACGCTTCTTGAACGGACTTCACATGGGAGATCACAAGCACTAAACTAATCGGATTAACTTCCGAAGCCTTCATCGATCGTAAGTCAGTCAACCTTAGAACCAGCACGCTTGGCTAATAATTCTGCTAGAGGAAAAATTCAATGCCAATTCTTGGTGAAAGTTCCATGCCAGTGTTAACTAGTCATATGCGACTGGGGTAAAAATTACATGAATCTTAGATTGAAATCCGGCACTAAGTAAAATATGATTATACAAAAAAGACACAGCTTAATCGACTAATGGATCACTGTGTCCTTATTGTACTTTTTCGCCGTTACAAATGGTTGGTTCCCTGTATCGGGTCAAGCGGCGAGTTTTTGAAAAAACGCTGAATCAGGGAATCGCCCCGCTACTCATAAAACAAGTGTCCCACCCGGCTGCATTACATGAACCTGAATTCTGTAGCGTTTTTCCACTACCTTTTTAAACTCCTCAGGCGAGGCTTTTATTAAGGGATTGGTATTATAATGCATTGGAATTACTGCTTTGGGTTTGATCAATCCCACTGCATCTGCCGCGTCGGCTATCCCCATAGTGTAGTTATCTCCTATTGGCAGCAGCGCATAATCGACTTTAGCCTTGGCAATGAAGGCCATGTCACCGAATAAGGCGGTATCACCGGCAAAATAGATGGTTTTCCCATAGAAGTTAACAATGAACCCAGCGGCCAGTCCTCCGGGGACACCGGAACCATGAACAGCCGGTGTTAACTTGACGTAGCCGAAGTCAAAGGCCCGCTGACCTCCGATATCCATAGGGGCCACATCACATCCTTGATCTTTCAGAAGTCCGGCAAGAGCGTTGGACGTAATAACCTTAGCACCAGTGCGTTTGGCAATTGGAACGGTATCCCCCAGATGATCCTGATGACCATGCGAAACAAGGATGTACTGGCATTCAATTTCATCGGCATTAGCCGCCTTCCACGGA
>JARBUM010000228.1 GCA_029239675.1 Pelosinus sp.
ATCATAATCGTAATTGAGAAATGGTTCATAATTGTATCCCGGATAATAACCTGGATAACCCAACAAATAGCCAAGTCCAAGGCTTAGACCTAATGCTCCCAAACCGCCACCAAATCCATGATGGAAGCCACCGCCCAAGCCGTGGTGAAATCCACCGTGAAAGCCTCCATGGAAACCACCAATTCCGTGACCGATGTATGGTCTAGATCGGTTTTTCATGCCTCAACCTCCCATTGTCGTATCTAATTTATATTATGTAAAATGTTACAGAAAGGAACTGAAAGATTCTTGTTAAGGTACATGAAAACCATAACAATCCTGCGGCCGTGGGCAAGCTTAATAGCGTATAATTTGGGATGTTTGAGACTGAAACAAGGAGAATTAAGCTAATCAGAGTTAAGGCTTTGGGATTGGGAAATAAAAACGTCCAGCGCATAGTGCTAGCCACAAATTTAAAACTGTTTCATATTAAAATAAAATCCTACCGTTTTCACAGCAGGATTGATGTAGCTATCTTTCCAAATAAAAATTGTTGTGCCAAGGGTGCCAGCTTTTTTTACCTATACAAATTTCGTTAGTTGGCATCTCTCTGCCATCCTTGTATAAGTCAAAGTCAACTGTGTCGCCACCTTGTACTTTAAAGTCAATTCCATCCGTACCTCGTCCAGTAAAACGAAATCGAATAGTGTTCCTGTCGCGATCTAGTTTTACATAGTCACCGTTCTCTAGTTGTTTTTCCTCAATGTTATAAAACCGACCATCAGTTTGGATCACACCAGAGAATACATGTTGGCTACCTCTGTAGTTATTGTTGATTGCTCTTATATGGAGTTCATCATTACGATCATGCCAAACATACAAACCGGGCTTTCCGTTTAATCTGGCGAAACGAAAAAATGGGTGATCTTCAGAAAGCTGACCCCATCTTGGCGTAGCATTGTATTGATCTGGGTGTCCTTCGGAACGATCACTCCAAGCAAGAGCAGTTCCTGATAACATAACTAGAAGAAATGTTATAGTTATTAAGAATGTAACTTTTCGCATACAGCATCTCCTTTATATGGTTTTAAGTCCATTATACACCAAATTGATGACAAATGTATGACAAAAAAAGGTGAGTGCACGTGATGAAATCATAACAATTCGCAACCGTCGATGGCCAAAGAACACGCATTGAGCCAATATCAACCAAGGGGCATGCATCGGCTTTGGGGGTGGGAAGGCCAGCCATGAAATTGACATTAATGTGGCCCCCCATCTTTATAAAACCACTTATGGAACGAGTACCAAATGTACCAACTAATTAGCCATAAAATGAAAGAATGATAAGCAGTGTAACCATTGTGGTATTCAACCATAGCACTATACCTTTGAGCCCCGTATTCAAAGAATGTCAAAATCAATGACCACAATAAGGCCCACTTTATTCTAGACATTGGGGAATACCGAACCCAAAACATAGCTAAAACAGGAACAACAATGACGTTCGCCGCAAAAGAAATATCTTTTATGCCCGGTAAAACTCTAATGGGGAATTCCCACCAGTGGAAGTAATTAGCTATATAACACCACATGTTTGCATATAGGCTGGCGAACATTGCTACCGGTATATAGCGCTTCATTCCACTATGACCAATAATTGTTGCGACAATAGCTATACCTATTGAGAGGTATTGTACCAATAATTCAATGTTCAATAGATTACCTCAATAATAATCAATATTTTGTATTTCTTAGTATGTTCGAGATTTGTTAGATTATCATAAGTTGTGCTACTGAAGGAAATAGTGCCTTGCTTAACTATACCTTTATATATATAAAGCTTATTTTTTAGGTTGCCTTAGGAAAAAACTTAGCAGGAATTAGTTTTCTTTTGCAGAATATGGAAATAAATGGTAATTATATTATGAAGGAGGGGGAAGTTATGTATGATCCAAAAGAGTTATGGAAAGAAGTAGAATGGTTGCAAGAGATACTTCATGAGACTGTTAGCAAAAAAGGCAGTACTTCACCTGAAGCGACTCGAGCAATTCACGCATTTCGAAATAAGATGAAAGAATATACTGAGTTAATGAAGCGAGAGCTTATCAGAAACTAATTGTGGGGATAGTTATCTTTTTGCAAATGATATGGTAAAAATGGTAGAAGGATTTAATTGACTTGTCTAAAATGACAATGTTTATAAACATAAATAGCAATGCTTGCTGAGTCGTCCTTCGGGACGGCTATTTTATTATCAGGAATTACTTTCCTTGCAAAGGAGTATGTCTGAAGAACGTTTTTTCATTAAACAACATATTATGTAATGTAACGCAATATAGGAGGCTTGATAAAAAAATGAGTATTGATTTTGACCGAGATTCTTGTCAGCCGCATCATAAGCAGTGCCCTAAGTGTTGGAGTAAGTTTCCACATGAATGCCCCAAGTGTCATTGGGAATGTGAAACAGATTGTAATAAGTGCCCTAAGTGTGACCACTGGTTTGATGACGACTGCAAATGTCCTAAGTGCGACCATAAATTTAAGCATGATTGGTGCTGTTAAGAGAGGCGTCCCTCGGGGCGCTTTTCTTATGCCAAAAATAAAAACATGGGATTATACCCATGTTTAGAGCCCTTAATAATAGGTAGTTACCTAGTCTGCAGTACTACGACGCAAATGATGGTTACAAAAAAATACTCCAGATTACAAGGAGTTTCGGAACAAAATCGGTGCGCAAGATGTAGGATAGCACCACAGTGGGCTGCATATTCGGGGGGGGCATATAAACCTTGGATAGCAGGGCTGTTGTTGTGCTTTGGTTTCCTTGTCATTCCAATCTATTATTTCAGGCGTTTCCCATTCTGGCATAAGCTTCCTCCTTAAATATAATATATTACCATAATATGCTGTAGAAGATTTATAGGTCCATATAGAGGAACTAAACGCTGAGGATTTGGCGACCTACTGATTATCAAACTAATAAAACAGCTAAGTTTGAGACTGCAAAGTTGTGGCCGAATTCCGGAGCATTACAAAATGTTAGCCTGGCGATAAAAGAGTATATTGGTATATTAGCTAGTAAGTGGTATTAAGGTTATTTTTGAAAAGCGCCCTTCGGGGCGCTTTTTTTATGCCCCGCAGAGTAGAAGCCAAGCACCATCTATTTATTTACGTTGCCTTGCATTTCTTTTTTTAAAACAGACTTAAAAGACATTCTCGGCTTTTTCATCGGCAAGTATTCTCGCTCAATAAATCGGTCTTGCATAAATAGTCTTTGACTAGGATAGACCGGTGGAACCTTAGTAACCTTAAAAGTAATTACC
>JARBUM010000229.1 GCA_029239675.1 Pelosinus sp.
TATCGCCTTCCGCTACCTTGTACTGTTTTCCACCAGTTGCAATAATTGCGTACATATTGGCACCTCCTATTATCATTACTCGCCAACTACGGTGTCTATTCAAAAAGGTGTTAAAACCTTTAAAACATAGAGCTTAAACCTCATTGTGCGGCACACTAAGTTATACTAGCATAAAGGAGTAAATTTGTCAAATAATATTTCATCAACTTATTTATGAAAAATATAATTCCGTAAGCACTATATTACAATAGCGATATATTGTAAAAGAATTTTACTAAAGATTATTCTTAATAGTTGTGCTTTTATTCTTTATCAGCCTGTAGTTCCCGATGATACACTACCGAAAATGCAAAAAACAATTGAACAGCACATACCGGCCAAGCTATAACTTCAGTAATGTAAACTCCTATCTTTCCAAGGAAAAACGGCAAGAGAAATATAGCAATTATCCGCAAGCCACCTTCTATAATTCCTGAAATAAGTGTTGGTGTTGTTTTCCCCATTCCCTGTAACCCGGAACGATATAATATCAACAGATAAAACATAGGCAGAAATAAAAGGCATACACGCAATTGACCTAACGCTACTGTTGATACTATAGCTATGCTCACATCATTCCCAATAATTAAACTCAAAAACCATTTTCCAAAGAAAAAAACTAAAACCATGATACTTATAGAGCTAATAAGCATAATTCGCTTAGCCGTTTGCATACCATCCTTTACCCGGATAAACCTACGAGCTCCAAAATTTTGCGCTATAAATGTACCAATTGCTGGTTCCATCGGGTCTGCAATTATAAACAGGAGAATATATAGCCTTTTAGCGGCTGCTACGCCTGCAATAAAGGCCACCCCATAACCATTAACAACATATTGGATAACTACTCCGCCAAGCGCGGAGACTGTGTTACGCGCACTGATCGGTAAACTTATGCGTAGTAATTCTGACACCGCTGCAAGTCTTATTCGGAAATCGCCACGTGATAAGCGCAATTCTTTATTCCTACACAGTTGCAAGAATAAATACATACAGGTGACAAACTGGCTTAATATAGTTGATATACCAATTGCGGCAACTCCTAATGGCGTTACAAGCACTAATACTATTGTAAGTGCAGTGTCTATGCTTGAGCCTAATATCAACGCGACTAACGGTGTTTTACTGTCTCCCATACCGAAAAAGATTGAATTGAGAATTTTATATAGAAAAGTAGGTATTAGCCCAGCAAACATGCAGTATAGGTATGTCACGGAATCCTTTATTATTTCTATAGGTGTGTTCATCAACGTCAACACAGGTATGGTTATAAAAAAGCACAGGATACTTAGGAACGCACCAATAAGAAACGCGAGCATAATTGATATGGCGGCGCTGTTTCTTGTTTCATCATAACGTTTTGCGCCGTAAAGTTGTGCAAACCGAATACCTGCTCCTTGTGAAAAGCCCATTACGGCTTCCAGTATAAACAGATAAAAGAATCCAGCAGCGCTTATAGCCGCAAAAGCATTTAATCCAATAAGTCTACTAGCTACAATGCCGTCCACCAAAATGTATAACTGATAAAAGATATTGCTTATTATCATTGGAACAGAAAATCTGACGTAAAGATTAAACGGCGCACCTTCCGTCATGTCATTTATTTTATGCATACAATAAATTCCCTTCAAAATTAGTAGTATCTAATCCTGAGGTCATGTACGCACCGGAGTATTCCTATGGTCAGCAGCCCTCCGGTGGGATGACCCCATCAACTACCGCCATTTGACCGGTTAAACAGTAAATAATCATGGGCTTATAAACTCCTTTGCATTAACCAGATAATATATGAATAAGATATCCATTATTGAAAACAGATTAATTTTTTACTTTCAATCTCTTACCGGTAATCTCCTTCACTGTCAGCTCCATGACTTCCGTCATCTTAAGAACATGCTCTGGGAAATTACATTCATTCTCTCCATGGTATTGCTCCATAAGAACTGTTAGACCAAGCACCTTCTCCTCGTCCTCAACGATACGCATTATGCCATTGCCGCATACACTCTCAAATTCCATGGTACAGTTACCGTTATCCTGCATCACAAGATTATGATTACAGTCCATCTCAAAGCCCACATTAGGATTCTTACGAAGTAGGTCAAGCTTCGTGCCCTCCTTGGCCGCATGAAAATATAGCTTAAATTCTGTCCCATCGAATCTCACACCAAAATTCAATGGAATAATATATGGATATTCCTCTCCAAAGAATGCAACTCTACATACATTACATTTCTTGGTGATTTCTAATATTTCGTTAAAATCTGTAACTTCTCTGTCCTGTCTTCTCATTGTGATATCGATCCCTTTCCTATCTCTTCATTATTTATTCGATTATAAAGCATGCTCATATTCCTGTCAAATCATGTCTATGCACAATTGATAAGAGAACATCATAACTTTCTTAATCTAGCTTTTAAACAGCCTTAATTACGTGACCATTTATTAAGTTTATCCCATTGGTCTTTTATCCCGATTCCCAGTATGAAATCAACGACTACTAATAGCACAGCATAAATTATAATAACTAAGCCAAGTTTAATTACATGTTTCATAATAAACCCCTTTCAATAAATATAATTCATTCTTAGTATCTTAATTTATTATACTATTGTTTCCCTGCTTTTACCATACCATGATTGAACTCTATCTATGCCACAATGATTACCATGATATAAACGATGTGATAACTCTATCTATAAGAATTTGCTTATTCTCGTTTTTCCTATCGTTAATCTCCCTTTCAAAATTAAAGCACATGGTCAGTAAGAATAATATTATCTAGTAGAGCAATCAAATAATTAATTGACACAATTTAACATTCTCATTATAATGAAAATATGATTAATAAAGCCTCTTACTATGCTTATATTGATCAAATATAAAAAAATATGAAAGGGTGGTTTGTTTGTTAAGTGTGTCTGTAATGGAGGTTACAACTCAATAGTTGTGGCGATTTAGCAGCTGCTGTTGTGCTACTAATTCTTAAAGCATAACGGTAATTTAGCGGAGTGGTCCGCTTTCTTTTTGTTGCTATTTTAACGCCTGCCTTACAGATTGCTTTTAAAACCATCGAATCCTATGCATTCATGAATCGTGGCAATTGTTGTCGCGATTTTTTTCATTTAACTACCAATAACAATACTTGTTCTAATCGATATGATCTGCAGGAATTCTATCCTCTTATCTCTTGGGCTGATCAAGATTATTGTTGTTTACTGTTGTAGG
>JARBUM010000230.1 GCA_029239675.1 Pelosinus sp.
TAAGGTGCGCATTTCAGCAACTTTTTTGAAGTGGACAAGTTCTACAAAAACGCTATACTATAAAATGCTCTATAAAGGTTTTTAATAAGATTTTCTTATTAATGCTTCTAAAACCTTTATGGAAAAGAATAGAGTTGGCGTGTAATTTATTACATAATGACATATATTACTAATGATGAATACATAGATAGGTTTATACCTAAAGGGGTTTGAGAAATGTTTATTGATAGAGCAAAAATTCATGTTGTATCTGGCAATGGCGGCAATGGTATGTCCAGCTGGCGTCGGGAAAAGTACGTTCCTAAAGGCGGTCCAAGTGGTGGGGATGGTGGTCGAGGAGGAGACGTTATACTAATCGTTGACGCCAATACCAATACCCTGATTGATTTTCGTTATAAACGTAAATTTGTTGCCAATAATGGTATAAACGGACAAACAAAAAATATGCATGGACAGCATGCGGAACATACCTATATTAAAGTACCACCTGGTACGCTGGTGAAAGATGCTAATACTGGAGAAGTAGTGGCAGATTTGACGAAAGTAGGCCAGCAGGCCGTTATTGTAAAAGGTGGACGTGGTGGCCGGGGTAATGCTAGGTTTGTTAATAGCGTTAACAGAGCACCAACTTTTTCAGAAAACGGTGCACCAGGTGCAGAACGATTTTTGCAACTAGAGCTAAAGTTATTAGCAGACGTTGGACTAGTAGGATATCCTAGCGTAGGAAAGTCTAGCATTATATCCGTTGTGTCTGCTGCTAAGCCTGAAGTAGCAGCCTATCACTTTACTACATTGACACCAGTGCTTGGTGTGGTAAGTCTTGATGAGGGGCATAGTTTTGTGTTAGCTGATATTCCCGGATTGATTGAAGGGGCTAATGAAGGTATTGGTCTTGGGCATGATTTTCTTCGTCACATTGAACGTACCAAGGTGATTCTTCACGTTCTAGATGTGTCTGGTTTAGAAGGTCGTGATCCTATCGAGGATTACAATAAGATCAATAATGAGCTTAAACTATATAATGAAAAATTAGCGACTCGCCCTCAACTTATCGTTGCTAACAAAATGGATCTAGCGGAAGCCCAAGAAAATCTTCCAAGAGTAGCTGAATATATGAAAAAACTGGGACATGAAATCTATCCTGTTTCAGCAGCTACAGGCGAAGGTTTGCCAGAACTGATGCAACAAACTGCTAAATTATTGTTAGAGCATGTAGAAGTTCCAGAAGAAACAGATGACACAATTGTATATGAAGCGAAACAACAAGAAGACTTTACTATAGGCCGTGATATTGATGGTGCTTTCCTGATTCGTGGCAGAGGAATCGAAAGATTAGTGGCGATGACTAATTTTGATAATGATGAAGGTGTACGACGTTTCCAACAACTCTTTAAGCGCATTGGTATTGAAAGTGCCCTTAAAGAAAAAGGTGTTCAAGAAGGGGATGCAGTACGAATTGGCGAGATGGAATTTGAATTTAGAACATAAAGGGGAACAATAAGTGGAAGAAATTACAACATTAACAGGCAAACAAAAACGATATTTACGATCCTTGGGCAGTACCATGGATCCTGTCGTACAAATTGGTAAAATAGGAATGTCAGGTAGTTTACTTGATAGTACTAAAGAAGCACTAATTGCACGGGAATTAATTAAAGTACGTGTACTTCAAAATTGCAGTGATGCACCAAAAGAGATCATTGCTGAATTGGCAGAAGCAGCAGGAGCCGAATTAGTCCAGGTTATTGGGCGCAATGGTCTTTTATATAAAAGAAACCGCAATCCAGAAAAAAATCATAAAATAGAATTGCCTTAAGCGAAAAGGGACACAAAGGAATGTACAATCGTCTCCTTTGTGTCCTTTGTTCATAAGATAGAGGGGATTGGTTTTTCTGAAAGATAGCGAGGAAATAATGATTTAACCGCAGAGGTATAGAGTACGCTAAAGGTCTCTGTGTCCTCTGCATCTCTGTGGTTCAATGATTCGATCGAAGATCAAAAGGACGAAATAACATTTTTCTCATATCTAGTAGTTTAAAATTTGAATATGGGTGGGAGTGGCATGTTTACCAGAGAAAATTTGATAAAAGCCAAACGAGTAGTAGTTAAAGTAGGAACAAGTACATTAACACATAGTACTGGTAAATTAGACTTATGGCGTATTGAAAAGCTGGTGCGGGAGCTGGCTGATTTGGCCAATCAGGGAAAAGAGATTATTCTGGTTTCCTCAGGAGCAGTTGGTGCTGGTATGGATGTATTAGGGCTTAAAGAACGGCCGAAGACCATCCCGGAAAAGCAGGCAGCAGCAGCCGTTGGTCAAGGCAGGTTAATGCATACCTATGATAAATTATTTGGTGAATATGGTCAGGTGGTAGCTCAAGTTCTTTTAACTCGTGAAGACTCCGTAAAGCGGACTCGGTATACTAATTCTCGCAATACATTATTAACACTTCTAAAAATGGGTGTTATTCCAATTATTAATGAAAATGATGCAGTCGCTATTGATGAGTTGAAGATTGGTGACAATGATACTCTATCAGCCATGGTAGCCAGTATTGTAGATGCAGATGTATTAATTATTCTATCTGACATTGAAGGTGTATATACAGATAATCCTCAGACCAACCCTGATGCACAGCTCATTGGAGAAATTGTAGATATTACACCAGAGATTGAAGCCTTGGCTGGTGGTGCAGGAACATTACGAGGTACTGGTGGTATGCATACCAAGATACAAGCAGGCAAGATTGCGGTTAATTCAGGTGTTACAATGGTTATTGCATCAGGGTTACAAGACGGAATTTTACGTAGTGTGCTTAGTGGTGAGCATGTGGGAACTCTTTTTCTCTCAAAAGAAAATCGCCTGCATATACGCAAAAAATGGTTAGCATTTGGTGCTCGTATCCAAGGAGTGGTGACTGTAGATAAAGGCTGTGAGCAAGCCCTGTTATCTGGAGGTTCAAGCTTGCTAGCTGCGGGTATTACTGCAGTAGCAGGAGATTTTGAACATGGTAATACCATTAGTGTTGTTACCCTTGAGAATAGAGAAATTGCTCGGGGAATTGTTAATTATAGTGGAGCAGAAACTAGAAAAATTATGGGCTTTCATACCAATGAAATTAATGCTATATTAGGGTTAAAACCTTACGATGAGGTTATTCACCGGGATAATATGGTATTATTAGTATAAAAGGAGAGAGTTATATGGACCATCTTACAGAACTGCAGACTAAAGGCAAGAATGCTAAACAAGCAGCAAGAAAGCT
>JARBUM010000231.1 GCA_029239675.1 Pelosinus sp.
AGAGTAAACAAGACGGGGGAGGGTTCTCCCTCCTTCGTCTTATTATTTTTTAGCGAATTTTAATAAAAAATATCAGAATATGTCTAAAAAAAGAGGATTATATCTTTTATTGTCGAATACATATGAGCAATGAATAGATATTTTTTTTTACACCAAAATATTCAGATAAGTATGTATTCACCTAATTATTGTGAAATAAGAAAATTGTTAGTGAAAGGGGGTATTGAGTAGCGTTCAGTGTGGAATATTATAATAAATAGTTGAAGCCAGTCTAAGTAATATTATCAAAAAATTCATAATGTGGGGAGGATTTGTAAATGGATATTTCACTAGCAGCAATAATGTCCATGGTTGCACTGGCAATCGTTGTAATTATCAGCTGTGTCAACGAAGATCTTAACGTAGGTTTTCTCAGTATCGGTTTTGCCATAATCGTTGGCGGTTTCTGGGGAGAGACTACTGGCGCAAAGGTACTTGGCTATTTCCCTACCAGCTTATTTATGATTTTGGTTGGTGTGACCTTCTTGTTTGGTATGGCTCAGACCAATGGTACGATGGAAAAACTTACAGCCTATTCTGTTCGCCTATGTAAAGGCAACACGGCTATTGTACCTTTGATTGTATTTGCACTTACAACTTTTATTACTACAATTGGACCTGGTAATATCGCAGGTACAGCACTCATGGCTCCTGTGGCTATGGCGATTGCTACCCGGATTGGTATGCCTGCCTTCTTAATGACCCTATTGGTTGTTGGCGCAGCTAATGGTGCAGCCTTCTCGCCTTTTGCTCCTACTGGTATTATTTCTAACGGCATTATTGCAAAAATGGCTTCTGGACTCGGAATTCCGGCTGACCAACTTAGTGGTTTGGCTTGGAAAATCCACTTCAACTCGGAAGTTGCTCAAGGCATAGTAAACATTGGTGGTTTCTTTGCGCTTGGTGGCTGGGCCTGGATTCAAAAGCAACGTGGAACTGCTCTTAATATCGATGAACTAGCTCCACAGCCTGAGCCATTCAATAAGCATCAATGGATGACTCTTGCCGCTGTTGGTGTTCTCATCCTCTTAGTGGTACTTCCTGGTCTGCCTGCAACAAAGGGACTGTTTGCAAAATCAGTAATGAATGTCTTATCTAATGTAGGTACTATTGCCTTCATCCTGTCAGGTATACTAATGTTAACTGGTTCTGGCGATAGCAAAGCTGCCATTAAGGTTATACCATGGGGCGTAATTATGATGGTGTGCGGCGTAACTGTCCTGATTGAGGTTATGGATAAAGCCGGCGGCCTTAATGCTATGGTAAAAATGATTGGTGCAGTCTCCAATCCGACGACCATTAATGGTGTACTTGGCTTTGTAACTGGTCTTTTATCGGCATACTCCAGCTCTTCAGGTGTTGTAATGCCGATGTTCCTACCAATGGTTCCTGGTCTTATTAAGGAAGTTGGCGGCGGTAATCCAATTGCCATGATTTCCTCAATTAACATCGGTGCCCATCTTGTTGATACTTCACCGCTTTCCACTCTTGGTGCGCTGTGCATCGCATGCGCCGGTGAGCATGAAGATAAGGCCGTATTATTCCGTAAGCTCCTAATGTGGGGTTTAGCCATGTCAGTAGTAGCTGGTATCCTCTGCTATGTGTTCTTCGGACTGCTTGGCTTCTAATTAGAAATTTGCGATGGGCCGGGATTTTATCCCGGCCTATTGTTTTTTTTTGCATGTTTGCACTTTTTATTTTAGTACATAATAAAAAGAAGATTTCAGTTTCGGTTAAATTCCATACCCGAATCGCAGTTTTTTGGTAATTTAATGTAGTATAAATTACGAGCTAGGGGGATGGTAATATGAAACCGCTTCAAGACTTAACCGTTTTAGATTTGACGAGGGTACTAGCCGGTCCTTATGCTGGTATGATGCTAGCCGACTTCGGGGCCAATGTTATTAAAATCGAAGCTCCTGTAATTGGAGACGATTCTCGGGCTTTTGGCCCTTTTATTGGACAAGAAAGTGTTTATTTCATGAGCCTTAACCGAAATAAACGTTCAATGACGCTTAATCTAAAAAATCCAGGTGCACGTGCTTTATTTCGTGAAATGGTTAAAAAGGCAGACATTGTTGTAGAAAACTACCGACCTGGTACTATGGAAAAGTTTGAGCTTGGTTACGATACGTTAAAAGCAATTAATCCTCGGATCATTTATGCGGCCTGTTCAGGATTTGGACAAACCGGTCCTTATAGGGATAAACCGGCTTATGACGTAATTGTCCAAGCCATGGGAGGAATTATGAGTATTACCGGTCCATCAGGGGGGCCGCCTACACGGGTAGGTGCTTCTATCGGTGATATTATAGCTGGTTTATTTACTGTAATCGGCATTGAAATGGCGTTATATCACAGGGAGAAAAGCGGTTACGGCCAAATGATTGATGTGGGTATGCTGGATTGTCAGTTAGCTATTTTAGAAAACGCGATAGCTAGATATATGGTAGCAGGAACTATTCCTGCACCTTTAGGTAACCGCCATCCATCCATTACTCCTTTTGAAGCTTTTTCGGCTAAAGATGGTTCCGTTATTGTTGGTGCAGGTAATGACAAGCTATTTGAACAATTATGTAATGTCATAGGTAAGCCTGGGCTGGCGAAAGACCCTCTGTTTGCTACAAATGCATTGCGTACGCAACATGCTCAGCAATTAAAAGAAATCTTGGATGATGTCTTTATTCATAAAAATATCAATGATTGGCTTGTCCAGTTAGAGGCTGCTGGAATTCCGTGTGGTCCAATTAATACTATTGACAAAGTGGTTAGTGATCCCCAAGTTATTGCCAGAAATATGATTGTCAGTACTGAGCATCCTACGGCTGGGCATGTTAAAATGCCTGGAATACCAATTAAACTTTCAGATACTCCAGGAGCGGTCGAAAAACCTGCGCCCCTGTTAGGCCAGCACACTGAAGAAATTTTGCAGGAATTGTTAGGGCTAAGTATAGAGGAAATTAACAAACTTAAGGCGAATAAAGTAATATGAGATTTTGCTTTATGGTAAAGAACAAAAGATTTTACGGAGGATTCAGTTAACTTGGAAAAAGTAGTAGTACAATCTGAGGCCAGCAAAAAAAAACTTATTGTTATGACAATAGCCGTAACGGCCTTAGCGGCTTATGTCATTTTTTTATTGTACAAATGGTTTATTCTAAAATTGTTTCTGCCACTGGAAACAATGTCTACATCTTTGATTCTATTT
>JARBUM010000232.1 GCA_029239675.1 Pelosinus sp.
TATTTTCACTTAACCATTTAACAATAAAACTATATTCTTCCAAACTGATTTCATCTAAGTTCTCATTATTAAAATGAGTTAAATAAAGAATGAAAAATTGTATTTGATGACATGTATCTTTAAGCTTATCATCGCTAATTCCCTGCCAAGCCTTTTGGCGTAAGAATCCTTCTACCCATTCTTGCTGAATAATAGGTTCCCACACAACGGCTTCATCATAAAAAATTTGTACTTGATCATACACATTTTTTTTCATTAAGTATAAAATTCTCCTTTAAAGCATAGCTTCCACAAACAGTTATTGCAAACATTACAGGTTATTATAACATTTTTCCTGATGCTCAACCAGTAAAAAGCATAATGATATTTCTTCAATTATTAGAATTACATTTTAATCGTCTCTAAATATATCTACGAATACGGAATTATGTTATAATGTTCCTCGTGAATTGGCGATTTTGAGTAAATTGAGGTGTTATCATGTTAAAAAAATCACTCCTATTCTTTCTAGTCATATTTCTACTAAATGTATCATTATGCTTAGCATCTCCTGATGATAATGCAATGATTGCTGTCGCTCTATATGTTGACACATCAGGCTATTATGTCCCTGGAACTGATTTTCTCACCAAAGCACTGAATGAAGTGATTCGTTTTAAAATTAATGCTTTATTTCTAGGTAGTGAAGTGCAGTCAGGAAATGCAGTATTACGCGATCTTGCCCGTTCTGGCATTACCAATACGGCATCAGCTACCCCTGATTTATTATCTACATACGCAAGTGCAGCTCATGTTAATTATGTTATGCTTTTTACCATACATCCACTAGATGTTTCTTTAGATCTTAAGGCCTTTTCATCAGCAACTAACTCATGTATTGTTGATAAATCCTTAACTAAACCCGATGGCATAGAAGCTTTATCAGTCCTTGATACCTTTTCTTCTATGATCGGCGAGCAAATTACTCAAATCTTTCAGACGATTCATTCTTAAGAAAAGAAATCCTATTCGCTAATGTAAGTGAATAGGATTTCTTTTCTTATTATCCTTTAATAATTTCAGAAAAATAAATTACAGTTACTGTATCTTCAATATGTATCGTTTTTTCATAAATAATTTCAAAAAAGTTGATTAGTTCTTCTACGGTTTTTATATCAGGATTTTGCTGGCTTAGATCCTGTGTAGTTAGTTCCGAAAATTTCTTGGTGATTGCTTTATCAATAATTGCTGTATATATTCTTCTTTTGCCACTATTTTTTTTTCCTACAGTAAGCCAAACTACAGAATTTTCCGGATACGTGTCTCTAATATCACCGAGTCGAATCGTAACGTTTTTTTGGCGATTCATCAATAATTTTTCATTATGAGGCGATAAAAAATTTAGTGCAAACATATCTCTTCTCCTTTAGCGATTTTGTATCATTGCTTAAATATATATTTAATTCTTATCAGTTTGATTTTCTATAATAATATCAAAAGGGCTCTTACCTTCCGTATAACCACACCGATCACATTTCCAATCATCAGTAAAACTCTCATTAAGACTGATTTTATGCATCTTACCTAGATGGCATTTTGTACAGCTCTTAAGAGTTTCTTGCTTAGGCATACTATCTCGCCTTTCTACCATTTTAGTGTAAGGTTCGGCAAAAGATGTTGTTTTCCTGCATTTTAACATAATGAACACTAAAAATAGATAAATGCCATTTTTCTTTATAAACTTTTTATAATCATTTACACTTAGAGCTTAATTTGCTAAATAAGTATCTAAAGTGTGAATTTTTTTATTCTTTACTTTTGAATGTATTAGCTATCCTCTGCTGACAGACTTTTGCCTAATTTACCGATAGCTTTCTTCTCAATACAAGACTCAAATGATAAAGATATAGAAATAATTACAAAGAAGACGGCACCTCCAAGGTGTCGCCCTATTACTTATTTTTCAGGTTGTCTAGGCTCTGCTGAAGATGTTGTATTTACTTTGGAATTTGGCCATGAAGCCTTTGTTTTCCCTTTTTCTCCTTGTTTAGAAGAGACATCTTGTGTTTTATGGGGTGGTTTCGTTGTCTTCTTCATCTAATCATCTCCTTTCTATTATCCTATGAGAACAACAGCTCAATTGCGCCAATCCGTAATGAAATATCCTAATTTAATCAAAAATATCTACCCTTTTCTTATTATAATAATGTTCTATAACAGCATTGGTACCTCCTGTGTTTAAGCTGCATACAATACATTACGTTATAAGAATAAATTACTAGAAGGAGGAATACTTATGGGTTTCGGTTTTGGCGGGAACGGCAACGGACGTGGTGGTAATTGGGTTGTCATTATCATTATAATCATCTTATTATTCTGCTTCTCATCGGATGATTGTTCTTCCGATTGTTAAATCTTAAAAGTACTCGATCAAATCCTATCTTTTGCAACCACGTCAATAAAACGTGGTTTTTTTCTTTGAAACATTAATTAACATCGCTATTGCTTCTAATGATCGCCGTTTCTTCTATAATTATATCTATAATTGAATCTGCCATATCTTTTGGCAATTGATCTGGAGGATACATCCTATCTTTTTCATCTTTGACACCGTGCTACCGGACTATATACTTTCCTTTCTTCTCTTTATTCATTTCCCACACCTCCCACATAACCTATGCGTTACGGCTTTTTCAACATTACTATAACTAAGCTACTTGAGATATCCAAAAGACTCTATCAATAATCGTAACCAGCAATATAAAGCAGCTACTGAAGTATTCTCCTTCAGTAGCTGCTTTATTTATTCACTAACAGATCAAATTTCTTCTTGCCGCAGCCGTTTATTAGCGATGAATGCACTTCACATAGAAGATACATTGATGATGGATATAGCGGCGAGTATTTAGACAAATACCATTTTTTTCTTTATAACAACCATTCACACTTAGAGCTTAATTTGCTAAATAAGTATCTAAGTGTGAATTTTTTTATTCTTACTTTTAAATGTATTAGCTATCCTCTGCTGACAGACTTTTGCCTAATTTACCGATAGCTTTCTTCTCAATTCGCGAGACATAGGAGCGAGAAATCCCCAGCATCCTTGCGATATCTCTCTGCGTTTTTCGATTACCATTTGGCATACCGAACCGCATTTCCAATACCCATTTTTCTCTGCTGCTCAAACGATTAATTTGTTTATTCAATCGTTCATGTTCGCATTGCGTTTCTACCGCCTCAGCTACTACATCAGGTGCTGTT
>JARBUM010000233.1 GCA_029239675.1 Pelosinus sp.
TAGTGGAAAGGGCTGCTATTTTACATAGTGAATTTGTAAAAATACATCCATTTGTAGATGGAAATGGTCGTACAGCAAGACTATTGTTGAATTTCGAACTACTGAAACATGGCTACGTACCGATTGTCATAAAGAAAGAGCAAAGGTTAGAATATTATAATGCTCTTGATCATTCTCATGTTAAAGAGGGATATGATGTATTTATAAGATTGGTAGCTGGAATTTTGGAAGATACTTTGGATTTTTATATACGTTATATTAAGTGATTTTTGTTGTGTCCGAGGATATCATAGTAGTAAGTGTTAGTGAATTTATTGATATATTATCATCAGTGTGGTAAAATTTTACACAAGATCATACGGAAAGCAGGGGGGAGCCTTTTCGAATACAATAAAGCCGAGTATTATTGTCGCGTCTTCATGGCGTGTGGATTGAAACTCCAGATGGTACATATGAAGTAATTGTTAGCGTCTCATTGAGACGCTAATTTCTTTGTTGTAATATATTCTCCAGTTGGTAAATATAATTATTGCAAGAAGATAAATAAAAAGAGAGGTATTTTCAATGAAAAAATTTGATGAAGGGTATAAAATGATGGCAATAAAGCGAATAAGGGAAAGTGGTAAATCTCCTGCCGAAGTTGCACGAGAATTGCACTTAACTCCTAGTACTTTATATTCTTGGATGAGTAAGATGGGAGAAAGCAAGAAGAAACTATTTCACAGCAACGACCATATATTCAAGTCTGATAATGAGATATACAGTTTACGAAAAGAAAATTTAGATCTAAAAAGAGAAAATACGATATTAAAAGAAGCTGCAACTTACTTCATGAAGAACTAGAAATAAAAAAAGATCTTGATCTAGATCAAGAAAAATCCTGCAAAGTAGACTTACTGTGCAGGATTTTGTATTATTATGGTAAATAAAGCGTTAATAGGTATTAATAGCCAGATAACATCAATGGGGGTGCATAGGTGATTTACTATGGACATACTAAGGAAGACTTACTAATGAAAAAAGTACTATCTAAAGAATATTGGCAACTATTAAAAGAACACCTAGATAAGGTTGCACAATTGACGGAAGAGCGAGCAGCTAAGTTTGGTGCAGGAAAATTAGGTAGAATTATTGGTCTAGCTCATGATATTGGAAAATACTCCAAGGATTTTCAGAAGCGTTTAGAAGGTAATAAGACAAAGGTTGATCATGCAACAGCAGGTGCAAAAGAACTTTGGAAAAAATGGCAAAACCCAATAGGAAAAGCATTAGCATTTACAGTTGCTGGACATCATGGTGGATTGCCAGATGGGACTAGAGGAGATGTCAAGAATCTTCCGGGACGACTTGAGAAAAATGATATACCAGATTATCAGGCATTTTCCAAAGAAATTAACATACCAGATTTATGTAATGATGATCTTTGTAACATCCCTTATGCTAAAGAGACGGCTATGTTTGCATTTAGTTCTTCCTTTTGTATTCGTATGTTATATTCTTGCTTGGTAGATGCAGATTATTTGGATACGGAACGATTTATGGATGCAGAAAAATATATGGCAAGGCCTAAGAATGTTTCTATACAAACAATTTTTCAGCGTTTGAAAAAGAAGCTAGATATGTTAGCCGAAAACAATCGTCAAAAATCTTCGTTCATCAATACTGCACGACAAGGCATCTTGGAAAGATGTCTAGAAATGGCAGACTCTAAACCAGGTCTTTTTTCCTTAACAGTTCCCACGGGCGGGGGAAAGACTTACTCTTCCATGGCTTTTGCTCTTAAGCATGCTGTTAAAAAGAAAAAAGAACGTGTTATCTACGTTATTCCCTATACTAGTATTATTGAGCAGAATGCCCAGGTATTTCGAGAAGCACTAGAGGAAAATGACAATGTGGTTCTAGAGCATCATAGTAATTTTGAGTACCCAGAAGGCTCCTTTGAGGACTGGGACAAGTATGAAAAGGCACATCGGCTGGCTGCAGAAAATTGGGATATGCCAGTAGTCGTTACAACTGCAGTACAGTTTTTTGAATCGTTATACGCTCATAAGGGATCGCGCTGTCGGAAGCTTCATAATATGGCTAATAGTGTGATTGTTTTAGACGAGGCACAAATGATGCCTCTTGAATATATGAAGCCTTGTTTGTGGGCATTGGCAGAATTGGTTCTAAATTATAGTGCAACGGTGGTATTGTGTACCGCGACACAGCCAGCTATCAAGGAACTCATTCCAGGGAAGCTAAAAGCAGTGGAGATCATGGAAGATCCTGCTGAATTACAGAAGACTTTTAAAAGAGTAAATGTTCATTATCGCGGTAAGATGACAGACAAAGAAGTAGTAGCGGGCATGATGGGGAATTCTCAGGTTCTTACCATTGTAAATACCAGGCGGCATGCCAGGATCTTATTTGATCTGTTGCTAGAGCAAACAATAGAAGGAGTTTATCATTTATCAGCGCGCATGTGCCCAGCCCATCGAAAAGAGGTTTTAGCTGAGATTAAAGAGGCATTGCTGAAAGGCAAAACATGCCGTGTAGTGTCTACACAGCTAATTGAAGCAGGAGTAGATGTTGATTTTCCAGTCGTTTATCGCTCAGAAACGGGGATTGATTCAATAGCCCAAGCAGCAGGGCGATGTAATAGAGAGGGGCGAGAAAAGTACGGTCTTGTCATTGTATTTGAACCTGAAGCACATGGTATGCCCACAAAAGGTAATTTTAAATTGGTTGCAGAGTTAGCACGCATGACTGTGAGAAAACTAGATAAAGTCGAAAATGATCTAATGTCTTTGGCAGCTATTGAGGATTATTTCAAGCAATTGTTTAGTGTGGAAAGTGACAAACTGGATGCACAGAAAATTCTTAAGAGGATTAAAGACAGCGGGGAAGGATTATCATTTGATTTCCCCAAAATTGCTCACGATTTTCAATTAATTGATAGTGCTACTGTTTCAGTGGTTGTTCCTTGGGATGATCATGTGCTGGATTTAATGGGAGAAATAGAATATCATCCTTTTCCCGCTAGCAAAGTACGCAGTCTTCAACCTTATATAGTACAAATTTATCAATATGAGTTAGATGCGTTAGAAAAGGAGAAAATTGTAAAGTCGGTGGGGGATGTTATAAAATTTGTGACCGACTCTAGTTTTTATGATTCACGTTATGGATTAAAGGATGCAAAAGAAGTAAAAGCACCAACTGATGTAATGATTTATTGAAATAGAAAGGAGACGTTTATGGTAATGATTTATTGAAATAGAAAGGAGACGTTTATGGGATATGGAGTTAAGCTCAGAGTGTGGGGCGATTATGCTTGTTTTACTCGTCCAGAGATGAAAGCGGAGAGAGTAAGTTATGATGTGATGACGCCATCGGCGGCACGGGGCATCTTGGAAGCTATTCATTGGAAACCTGCATTAACTTGGCGAATTGATTGCATTCATGTGATGAAGCCAATCCGCTTTGATTCGATTCGCAGAAATGAAGTGGCTAACAAAATCTCCGAAAGAAACATTAAAACTGCGATGAAGGGCGGGGATATTGACCTTCATCAATATGTCACAGAGGATCGCCAACAGCGTGCTTCTCTAGTGCTTCGAGATGTAGAGTATATTATTGAAGCTCATTTTGAGATGACAGATAAGGCAGGGGAAGGGGATAATCCTGGGAAACATTGTGATATTTTCAACCGAAGAGCTCGAACAGGTCAATGTCACATGCACCCTTACTTTGGATGTCGAGAATTTCCCGTCCATTTTGAATTGCTGGAAGACGAATTTTCTCCGTCACCATTGACTGGTGAGCAGGATTTGGGATGGATGCTTTGGGATATTGACTTTGCCAATAACATGCAGCCTATTTTTTTTAGACCGACAATGAAAAATGGTGTAATCGATACCCGATTACCCAAGGAGGGAGGACGTTGATTTTACAGGCATTGAATGACCATTATCAGCGTCTTTTAGAGGAAGAAGATTCAGAAATTGCTCCGCCAGGTTATAGTTCGGCAAAAGTATCCTATGCACTGATTCTCAATTTAGCTGGAGATATTGTTGATATTCTAACACTTGCAAAAGTAGAAGGCAAAAAAAACATACCCAAGGTATTGTTAGTACCAGAGCAGGCTATACGCACATCTGGGGTATCAGCTAATATTCTGTGTGATAATTGCTCCTACATAATTGGAATAGAGCGAAGTAAAGATGGAGAAATAAAAGTATCACAAGAAAAATATGCCGATTTCAAAAAAAAGAATGAATGTTTTTTGTCTGGAATCAAAAGTGGGGATGTTGTAGCTGTTAAAGCCTTTTTAGAAAAGTGGAATCCAGAGAATGCTTTATCTCATCCCATTATTTTACCGAGAATAGAGGAATTGCTAAGCAGCAGCAACCTTGTATTTAAAGTAGATGGGTCTACCGGATATATTCATGAGCAATCAAATGTAAGAGAGGCT
>JARBUM010000234.1 GCA_029239675.1 Pelosinus sp.
AGATCAGGATCAGCAGTATACATGGATTTTCGTGGTGAACGTGTGTTTGGCGCATTCTCGGCAATTGAGAATCCCAAATGGACTATAATCGCCGAAGTAGATGAGGCTGAAATCTTGGCCCCACTATACACAAAACTTCTCATATTAGGTTTGGTGTATCTTGTTTTAGTAGCGATTCTAATTTATTTGCTCACAGCCTTTGTTCGAAGAATAAACCTTCCGGTTTTCTCGCTAGTAGCAATGGCTAATAAAATAGAAAGTGGGGAATATGGTGTAGTTTCATCTCAAGGGGGTTCTTTTACTAAAGCCCCTGAAGAATTACAGTATTTAAATAAAGCTTTTGTTTCTATGGCGCAAAAATTGATTATCACCATAAATGAGATGAACCAAGTGAATAATTTACTTTTGGAGGCAGAAGGTAAATTCCGGAGTCTTGTGGAGAATTCACTTGTTGGCGTTTATTTTCTGTTAGATGGAAAGATAACCTATTTGAACCCTAAGCTGGAAGAAATGATTGGTTATACTACGGAAGAAGCGAAAGAGTTGAGTAGTTTTCTTGAATATGTGTATCCTGATGATAGAGATATATTTCAGGAGCAGGTTCGGAAAGGAATTAATGAAGAAAAAGATCAAGCTGACTATGAGATCCGCATTCTGCACAAGAATGGTTGTACCATTGATGTTCATGTGCTGGCAAGCACTTGTACAATCAATGGCAAGAAAGCTGTTTGTGGAAGTATGATTGACATTAGTGAGCGCAAATCCTGGGAGAATACTCTAGAGTATGTGAGTTACCACGACGCTGGAACAGGTCTCTACAACCGATCCTTTTTTGAAATCCAAATTAATCAGATAGCCACATCTGGCCGGGACATTGGTATTATTATGTGTGATGTGGATGGCTTGAAAAAAATTAATGATTCATTAGGACATTATGCTGGCGATGCATTACTAAAGGCCGCGGCAAAAACGATCTCGTTTGATGATCGGAGAATTATTTCGGCGCGAATTGGTGGTGATGAATTTGCTGTTTTAGTGTGGGATGCTACAGAAGAGTGCATGAATATACTGCGTAACGATATTGCCACTAATATCAAAATATATAGAAGTACCAAGGGGGCGTTGCCCTTATATATTTCCCAAGGCACTTGTGTGGGAAAAGGCCTTAGAGTGCGTGAGATTTTACGTCAGGCTGATGATGCCATGTATCAGGAAAAAAATACCAATAAGTTGAAAACTGGGGAATTGATAATGCAGTATCTGGCAGGTGTGCCTGACAATCTGAGATCATAATTCCGACATAATAAGGATAAGACACATAACTTTGGGCTTCTTGAGGATGGAGGCAGAAATTGCTTAGCTTGTTAAAGAAAGGACACGAATATGGCCTATAAATTAGTCTGTATTGATGTTGACGGGACGCTTTTAAATAGTAAGCATAAAGTTACCAATAGAACGAAAGCAATACTACTGCAGGCACATCAGCAAGGTATTCATATCGTAATAAGTACAGGCAGAATGTATACTGATGCTGAATATTTCTCCAATCTTATTGGAGTAAAGTCACCGGTGATCGCATCAAATGGGGCTTTCATCAAAGAAAAAGATATTGATAAGGTCATCTACCAGGATGTACTTGGTGAAAGCTTATCACTGGAATTACTGGAGGTATTTCGCAAGCACCGCACAAAGCCCTATTTTTGTACTCCCCATAAGTTTTATTATGGTAATGCTATGTTTAAGCTTTTCTATGTTGCATCCCAAATATTAGGCACGAGAAGCAACAAACTGGACATGGAATATATTTTTTCCTGGAAACAGTGGCAAAAGATATTAAATAAAGAAAAAAATAACATTGTTAAATGTGAGATTATCTATAGAGATATAGCTTTAATTAATGAATTGCGGACTGAATTAAAAAATATCGCACAGTTGGAAATCGTCGACTCTTCAAGATACAATATTGAAATCACCCGTAAAGGGGTTTCCAAAGGCAATGCAGTTGCAATGCTGGCAGCTTTTTATGGCCTCAAGCGTGAAGAGATACTCACTATCGGTGATAGTGAGAATGATTTATCCATGATAGAATATGCCGGTCTGGGCATTGCAATGGGAAATGCTTCGGAGACGGTGAAACAAAAAGCCGACTATGTAACCAGTTCTAATGACAATGAGGGAGTAGCTGACGCTATCAATCGGTTTATTCTAGGAAACAGATTTTAAAAGAACGCGATAAATATAATTTTACGCCAGAATAGGCAGAGAGGCCGCTTGTGATGTATCACAGGCGGCCTCTCTGTCAGGTAAGACATGGTATATCCCTGAATCCCATAAGTGAATAGGAATAGTCATCAATGATAACGAGAATAGTAAGCTTACTTACTAATAAACTCCTGAACCACATATACTTGTCCACTGGAGTTGCGTACTACACCTACGCCAACATCCGTGTAACCGGAGTTGAGAATATTGGCACGGTGGCCTGAACTGTTCATGAACGCAGTTTCGGCAGTAGCCACACTGGTATTGATCGCTAAATTTTCACCGGCAGTTTTATAACTAATGCCGGCTGCAGTCATGCGGTCAAACGGGGACTTTCCTTCGGGGTTGTAATGTGAAAAATAGTTACGGTCAATCATGTCTTTGGCATAGTTGCGCGCCAGAGTAGTTAACTGAGAGTTTGATTTTAGGGTTGAAAGACCATTTTTTGTGCGGTCCTGGTTAAGAAGGGCTAGCGCTTGCTGCTCATCAGTAGCGGAAGTAGTTGTTGTTGTACCACTTGATCCTGTAGTGGTTGAAGGTGTGGAGCTCTTATTTGAGCTGTCTGAAGACTTACTGCCATGATTGGAAAGAGCCGAAATCAATCCGACTGCGACAATCCCGGCAAGAATGCCTTTAGTAGTTTTATTAGCCTTTAGAGTTTCATCGGCCGCAGTTTCGTTGGCTGCAGTTTCCTTGACCGCAGTTTCACTGACTGTAGGTTCGTTGACTGGAATAGTTACATTAACTGCAGTTTCGTCGGCTATAGCTTCGTTAGCCGCTTCTGCTGCATATGCGGAGGTCACAAGTGTACCCCCAAGTGAAGTAGTTAAAAGCGAAATGGCAATAATGCCTGAAACGACTTTCTTTTTAAAATTGAGGTTCACATGCATCCACCTTTCGTTGTTGTATTGGTAACTAGGTAATAGGTATTCGACAATTTATCA
>JARBUM010000235.1 GCA_029239675.1 Pelosinus sp.
GAAGAGGTATCGAGAGGCGTACCATTGTCAGTACCATTGGCTGCGGCAGGTATATTTCCTCCATTGGTGTGTCATATGACGAAAATTGGGGAAGAGACAGGGAATTTAGATACTATGCTGACGAAGATTGCGGATTATTATGATGAAGAGGTAGAGATCAGCTCTCAGAGTATGACAGCGGCAATGGAACCGCTAATCATCATTGTTCTCGCATTGGTGGTCGGTGTATTGGTTATGGCTATCATGCAGCCAATGTTTGCAATGTATGATCAGTTGGATACTTTGGCGCAATAAACGAGTAATTTCCTTGATGCATTGGCTTAAATGAAGAAGACTTTATTAGAACTAGCTGATATTGAAACGGTTGCATCCGGCGGGATACTATGGGGAAAAGAATAAAGATGCGATAACGTTTTAATCATAAAAAAATAAAAAACAAAGGAAAGAGGAGTAAGGATTATGAAGTTAAAAAAGAAAAACAAAGGCTTTTCATTAGTGGAATTGATTGTAGTAATGGCGATTATGGCGATTTTGGCAGTTACATTAGCGCCTAAGTTGATGCAGTATGTTGACAAGGCAAGACAGGCACAGGATCGAGAGACGGTGAATTCGATTTATACTGCTGTAAAATATGGGCTTATGGATAGTAATCTAGTACCTGCGACGACCACAACTTTCAAAAACTTTTTTAACTAATGATACTATTACATATACTGGAACCAATAAAGCACTGGTTAATGAGATTACAGCAACGGTACCTAAATTTAAATTGCAATCTAGTAAAGCTTCGGATAAAACAAAGATAACAATATTAATAACAAATGAAACTGATTACAGCGTTACTTTGGATTATGATGGAAATGCTGTTTCGAGTGACGATCAATATATTCTAAATTCAACAACGATTTACTAGAATTACTTTCTACTAACCAACCAGCACCTTCGGGTGTTGGTTGGTACAATAAATATCTAACAACGAAAGTAGGATACGAATGTATACTTTTTACTATACCCTAGTCTTCCTCTACGGAAACCTCATAGGAAGCTTTCTGAATGTATGTATTCTGCGTATCCCGGCGGGTGAGAGCGTCATTTCCGGTCGATCACATTGTGATCATTGTAAGAAGCTGATCCGTTGGTATGACCTGATTCCGATTTTTAGTTATCTGATTCTTCACGGCAGGTGCCGCAATTGCAAAACTAAATTTTCAATCCAACATCCGATGATAGAAGCACTGAATGGTATCCTTTACGTGCTTGTTTTTTATTGCTATGGTTTTAACTATCTTAGTGTAATATATTGTCTGTTTATTTCAGCACTATTGGTGCTGAGTGTAATTGATTTAAGAACGAATACAATACCGTTTGGTATTAATATAGTTATTTTTGTATTAGGTTTGATCCGTCTGGTGACAGATTATGGTCACTTCTATGATTATTTGATCGGATTTGTTAGTGTCAGTGGATTTTTATATCTGGTCTATTTGATCACCAAGGGTCGTGGGATGGGTGGCGGAGATATTAAGCTGATGGCGGCTGCCGGTCTGGTGCTCGGATGGCAATTGATTATTCTTTCCTTGTTCCTGGGGTGTATTTACGGTTCTTTGATTCATCCGATTCGAATGAAGGTTTCAGGGCAGGGAAGGGTACTGGCATTTGGACCCTACCTGTCAGCGGGAATAATTACAGCTATCTATTTTGGAAATCACATGATAAACTGGTATTTGGCCAATTTTTTTTAACAGGCTTGGAGGGTAGATATGGCTCATAAAGTAATCAGCGTTGCAATAGGAAACGATATCACAAAAGTTTGTGAGATTTCTTATAAAAAGAATAATAAAAGTAAGATCCGTGTATTTAAAAGTATAACCTTCCCTACCCCGGAGAATACCATTGAGGATGGATACATAAGGCAGAAGGAGGAGTTTGCCCTTCAGCTGAAATTACAATTGAAGGCTGCTAAGATCTCTTCTAAAAAGGTTATTTTCTCCATGGTTTCCAGCAAGATTGCTAATCGTGAAGTTATTATACCGCTGGTAAATGAGAATAAAGTAATGAACATCATAGAAACCGGCTCGAAGGATTATTTTCCGATTGATATCAAGGAATATATTCTTTCGTATGTCATTTTGGAGAAGAAAACCTCTAACAGAAAAGAAAAGATAGAGGAAAAAAAGAGGAAGAATAAGGAGGCAAAACTGGCGAGACGTCAGGAGGCAGAATTTAAGAATTCTAAGCGAAAAGTGTTGAATACTCAGAGTGAAAAGGTGAAGCTTACCTCATCAGCGAAGTTGATGTTTAATGAGGAAGGATCGAAAGCAGATAATAAGAAGGCTGATAAAAACCGTAAACAAAAGGAAAGAAAAAAAACGAACAAACATATCCGATTGGCAGTTTATGCAGTACCTTCTAATATCGTTAAGAATTATTATAACTTTGCCAGTATTGCAGGCCTAGATGTCGTATCCATTGACTACAGTGGTAACAGCAGCTATCAGATGCTGAGACGACAAGCAAATACGGGTACCAATGTGTTCGTCCAGCTAAATGAACAGGATACGGTAATCAGTATTCTGAAGGACAATGTTCTGGTTTTGCAGAGAACCATTGGATATGGCATTTCTGCTTTGATTGAGACAGTTATTGAGCAGAATTACTACAATGTAAGCAATGAATCGGAAGTTATGGATCTACTCTATGTTCGAAATCTATTGGAGTATCAGGTTGATCGGCGGACTATTATGGAGTCAGTGGAGTCAATGGAGTTTACGGCGGAAGCTGCTGCCACTAGTGAATATAGTACAATGACATCGAATCCAGCTATTCCAGCAGGGGAAGACGTGGCAAGAAGAAATATTATCGAATCCCTGAATTTTCTAACAAACAGTATTTCGCGTATGCTGGATTATTATAAGAACAATAACAGTAATGTTTATTTTGAATCCGTTCAACTGACTGGAATCGGCATTCGTATTCAGGGAATTGATCGTTTTTTTACTGAGAAAATAGGAATCAAAAGTACTAAAATAGAAAAGCTGTTAACCGTATCCTCTAAGAAAAAGGCAAAAGCCTATCTGCAGAACCCAAGTGAATTTATGTCATGTGTCGGCTCTGTCATAAAACCGGTTAATTTTGTTCCGCGTGAGTTGATTGAGCGAAAGGAGCGCAAAAATAATATTATCACTTCGGTGCTATTGATTTTAGTTTGCATTGGCAGCTCTGCAATGCTTAGTTATTTTTCCTATGAAGATTATATTGATGCAAAACTAGCGTATGAAGTTATGTATGAACAATATGAGTTATTGCCTTCAACGGAGGCTACAATGGCAGAATACGCCAGAGCAGAGGAGTATCTGGAGGACCTTCATATCATGGAAACGGAGATGCAAGGGGAACAGAGAATCAGCGAGGTGCTTACGGAACTTCAATCAAAGCTGTTAACCAATGCGGTTGTAAAGAGCATAGACTTTAGTGAGACCGGAGTTGTGATGCAAATAATGATGGCAGATAATGATTATGGCGTAAACGCGCTGGTGGCCAAGCTATTATTGCAGATTAAGACAATCAAACTGTTTGATGAGGTCCAGGATTCGAACCTATCTGTCTCCGAGAATGGACAGATCAACCTGACGGTTTCTTGCACCTATTTGCAGTAGACAATATGGTCAGAACTTATTGAGGAGAATAGATTGAATAATCTTTGATTATTCAATCATAAAATCACGGGTTTGCGGTGGGATGGAGGATTAACTATGAAGAAACTTACAGGAAAACAGCTGCGTCTGGTGATAACGCTCGTTATCGTAATAATTTTTGCACTGTCCTATGAATA